>CAXNNF010000234.1:0-3538 GCA_964203455.1 Bacteroidia bacterium | reverse complement strand
ATAAAACCAACGGTATCGGATAGTAAAAACGGAATGCTTTCCAATACCACCTTACGAACAGTTGTATCGAGCGTTGCAAATAATTTATTCTCTGCAAACACATCCGATTTACTCAACATATTCATGATGGTACTTTTCCCAACATTAGTATAGCCTACCAAAGCCACACGAACGAGTTCACCCCTACTCTTTCGCTGCGTTGCCATTTGCTTATCAATATCGCGCAGACGTTCCTTGAGTTTCGATATTTTATCCTTGATAATACGACGATCGGTTTCAATCTGACTTTCGCCAGGGCCGCGCATCCCAATTCCTCCTTTTTGACGCTCCAAGTGGGTCCACATTTTCGTCAAACGGGGGAGTAAATATTGGTATTGCGCTAATTCTACTTGTGTTCTCGCACTTGATGTTCGAGCCCGCCCTGCGAAAATATCTAGGATCAGGTTGTTTCGATCCATCACCTTAATTTTCGCTTCTTTCTCAATATTACGAAGCTGTGAAGGCGAAAGCTCATCATCAAAAATGAGCAAGTCAATTTCGTTAGCAACGATGTATTCAACAATTTGATTCAATTTTCCGCTGCCCAAAAAAGTTTTACTATCGGGACGATCTAGCTTCTGTGTAAATCGCTTTATGGGAATAGCGCCGGCGGTTTCTGTTAAAAATGCCAACTCATCCAAGTATTCATCCAATAATTCTTCGCTTTGATTACGGGTAACAAGTCCTACTAAAACAGCACGTTCCAAATTAATATAGTGTATTTTAAACTGATGTAAATGATGAAGTAAAAGTAATTAAATGATGCACAAGCTTGCCAAATAAAACCGAATCTCTAACCTTGCTTGTTTTAATTTATTAATAGACACCTGTTTGTATGAGGTTTTATTGCCTTAAAAAACAATCAAGAAATTCTTATGGAATATTTTTATTTTTTCTTGCTGCTACAAAATATTTTTCCTTTCTTTGCAGCCCTCTTATAAAAATCAAACCGAATAGGTTATGTCAAAAGTTTGTCAGTTGACCGGAAAGCATGCAATGTCAGGAAACAATGTTTCCTTTTCACACCGCAAAACTAAGCGTCGTTTCAATCCGAATCTTTTCACCAAAAGATTCTTTATCCCTGAAGAAAACGCGTGGATTACAATTCGTTTATCAACTTCAGCGTTGAAAACAATCGATAAGATTGGAATTTCAGCTGCATTGAAGCGCATGGAAACTAAAGGCGAACTTTAGTATTCCGAATATATTGTTCTCTTGAAACGTCATTCTTCACAGGATGGCGTTTTCTTTTTTTATTGCATCCAATGAATAAACCTTTTAACATTCACATTTGATGATTCGGTTTACATTTTCTTTTATTGGACTTTTCATTTCAGCCCTCACTTTCGCTCAACAAGATCTTCGTTTTGTGCATTTGCAGGTTTTTCCAGATTTTAAGACACGCAGTATACAGGTAATCACCGATCAAACATGGTCAATAAACAAAGGGGATTCTGTTTTAAAATTATTTCTGTATCCTCAATTCAGCATTGATCAGGTTTTAGTCAATAAAAAATCAGCTCGATTCGAACGATTGACTGACGGGATTAGCATTTCTATTCCCAAAGCAAGTTCCACGATTAAGCTATCAATTACTTATCATGGCAAACCTCAGGAAGCAATTCAGCCACCTTGGGACGGAGGTTTTATTTGGACCAAAAGCCAAAATGAAAAAGATTGGCTCGGTGTTGCTTGCCAAGATCAAGGATCGCAATTGTGGTTTCCATCTCCCCTGCGTTATGACGACGAACCTGATAGCTCTCAAATTACCTGTACCTATCCAGCGGAACTGTTCTTTAAATCGAATGGAAAATTATTCAGCGATTCGAAAGACAGCAAAGGCAATCGAACCACTTCTTGGAAAGTAAGCTGTCCAATCAATACCTATAATATCACCCTGAACATCGGCGATTACAGCAAAATCTCCGATTCATTTAAACAAGCCGACGGAAGCAAGCTAAGTTTGGAATATTATCCTTTGAGTTATAATCGAAGTAAAGCCCTTGAGCAGTTCAAACAAGTTAAACCCATGTTGACTTGCTTTGAGAAATACTTCGGTAAATACCCCTTCAGCAAAGATGGTTTCTCTGTGGTTGAAACTCCTTATGTTGGCATGGAACACCAGAGCTCCATTGCTTATGGGAATGGCTATGTAAACGGTTACAATGGGGAAGATTATTCGATGATCGGTTTAGGTTTTGATTTTATATTGATTCACGAATCGGGTCATGAATGGTGGGGGAATTCGGTAAGTGCCAAAAACAAAGAAGACTTTTGGCTTCAAGAGGCATTTTGCACGTATGCTGAATATGTATACGTTTTCGAACTCTTCGGGAGAGACAAGGCCGAAAAATACATCGATGCAAAGAAACAATTGGTTATCAATAAAGTTCCGATAATTGGTTCGGAAGAAAGTGGCATCGACATGTATACAAAAGGAGCATTGATGATTCACACGCTTCAGCAATTTGCGTCCAATGAAAAAGAATGGTGGGGAATATTGAAAGAATTCGCACTGGAGTTTCGCTGGAAATCAATCAGTACAAAGGAACTGGAGGACTGGTTTTCGAAACGATTGAAAAATGTGAATCCTGTTTTCTTTGAACAATACTTAAGCATATCAAATCCTCCAATCCTCAAATTCCATAAGGAGAAGAAAGAAATTACCTATGTTTTCAGTTATAGAATAGAGAATGCGCTCGATGGATTTGCAATGCCCATTGTTCTGAAAAACTCAAAAAATGAAAGAGTGGTTTTGATGGCAAAAGGAGAACAAAATTCATACAGCACTATCGATAACTCTCTTTCTCTCGATTCAACTTCTAGTTATTTTGAGTTGTTGAAGGAGAATGAATAAACTATTTATAAATTCATTCTAGCAATTTTTCTATTTTTACTTCCTTGATAAACCAACATCGATGAATAAAGCAAATACACTGATTAAATTTTCTGTTGCGATAATATGTCTTTTTGCATTTTCGGCTTCAGCACAGTTCGCAATCACTCAGCAAAGCGCTGCTAATCTTGTTCAGAATGTATTGGTTGGACAAGGAGTTCAGGTTTCTAACATTACATCGGGTGGTGACCCTGAGCAAATTGGTCTTTTCACCGGCGGTAACTCAGTAAACTTGGGTATCTCAAATGGTGTATTGATGACAACTGGAAATGCTGTTTCTCAGTCAGACCCTAACGGATTGTATTATATAGGTGACCCAGCAAACAGTGGCACAATTTCTTCTTCTTTCGACAATGCCATTGAATTAACCGACGACCCCGATTTGAATGAAATTATTACCAGTTTTGGAGCAACTGGAATCACAAATAACATAGCGAATATTGAATTTGATTTTATTCCTTCTGGCGATTCAGTAGCATTTAATTATGTATTTGGATCCGAAGAATACAATGGTTTTGTTTGCTCACAATATTTCGATGTGTTTGGCTTTTTCATTTCAGGTCCAGGTATTACTGGTCCTTATGCTAATAGTGCTGCAAATAT
>CAXNNF010000233.1:0-3542 GCA_964203455.1 Bacteroidia bacterium | reverse complement strand
TGCCTTTACGAGGACAGCGAGGGGTTAAGATTGTTATGGTGGATGTTTACAACCGTGAAAAAGGAAGTTTTGAGGATGGAAGATACGATACCGCATCCGTTTTAGGACGAAGCTTAACTTCTTCAATTGATGCCGAATTGCAACAATATGGAGAGAAATTGATGCAAAATAAAATTGGGGCAATTGTAGCAATCGAACCTCAATCAGGGGAGATTCTGAGTATTGTTTCAAGTCCTACTTACGACCCGAACTTGCTTGTTGGGCGTGTAAAAAGCAAGAATTACCGACGCATGTTGCTCGATACATTAAAGCCATTGTACAACCGTGCAACCATGGCGAAATACCCTCCTGGCTCTACATTCAAACTAGTTAATGCTTTAATTGGTCAGCAGGAAGGAGTCATTAATGGCACAACACTTTTTAGTTGCGGTAGTGGGTTTCACTTTGGAGGTTTAACTGTTGGATGCCACGGACATGCATCACCTGTAAATCTGCTCTTTTCCATTACCACATCCTGCAATTCCTATTACTGCAATACATTTAAAAACATCCTTCAGAAATACCCCAAAACCCAAACCGGATTTACTGTTTGGCGTAATCATGTTTTGAGCTTTGGTATTGGTAAAAAATTTCCGGTCGATCTTCCTCAAGAATCGAAAGGAAATGTTCCCACAGTAAAGTATTACGATAAATATCATGGTGCGGGAAGATGGAATGCGATAACTGTAATTTCCCTTGCAATAGGACAAGGTGAAATGGGCGCAACTCCATTGCAGATGGCTAATTACTGTGCAACCATTGCAAATCGCGGATGGTTTTATCCTCCCCATGTTATTAAAAAAGTGGAAGGTGGCTCTATTGACACATTATATAAACGCAAACATTACACAACAGTAAATAGGCGCTACTTTGAACCCGTTGTAGAAGGAATGCGCAATGTTATTTTAAATGGTACAGGGAGAATTGCTCAACTCGATTCACTTAGCATTTGTGGGAAGACAGGAACTGCGCAAAATCCTCATGGGAAGGATCATTCCATTTTTATTTGCTTTGCCCCAATGAACAATCCCAAAATTGCTATTGCCGTTTATGTCGAAAATGCCGGATTTGGGGCAACATGGGCGGCTCCTATTGCAAGTTTGATGTTAGAAAAATATTTACGCAAGGAAGTAAAACGCCCGGATATGGAAAAACGTATTTTAGAAGCGGACCTAATTCCTAAAAAATCGGATTGGATTCCAAAAAAATAAAGATGGCCAATAGAAACAAAGACGCCGTATTACAGAACATCGATTGGATTTTGGTATCGCTCTATTTGATATTAGTAATCATGGGCTGGTTTAATATTTATGCAGCTGTTTATAACGAAGAATACAAGAGCATTTTTGACACATCACAAAGTTATGGAATGCAGCTCGTTTGGATTGCTTCTTCCCTAATTATTGCCTTCGTAATTTTAGTGATCGATGGAGAGTTTTTTCCAAAGTTTGCCTGGGTTCTTTATGCCGCTTTTTTGCTATTACTTATCGTGGTAATTTTTGCGGGAAAGGAAGTAAAAGGATCTAAATCATGGATAGAACTTGGATCATTTCGAATACAACCTGCCGAATTTGCGAAATTTGCTACCAATTTAGCATTGGCCAAATACCTGAGTAGCATCAACATCAAGTTTGAAAAAATTAACACCAAATTGATAGCTGCAGCCATTTTTGCAGTTCCGGCTTTAATCATTATTGCGCAAAACGAAACAGGTTCAGCTCTCGTTTATGGATCGTTTATTTTGGTGCTTTATCGAGAAGGATTAAGTGGTAATTTTTTAATTATGGGCGTTGCGATGGTCATCTTATTTATTGCCGCATTACTCATGGATGAATTAGTTTTAATCACCATAATGGGCATAGTAGCTGCAGGAGCTTTCTTTTTTGTGCGATTTAAAATGCAGAATATCCTAATTGTATCAGGCATTCTGCTTGTTTCAGTTGCATTTGTCCATTCGGTCGATTATACATTCACGAATATTCTTGAGCCCCATCAAAAAAAACGTATCAATGTATTGCTTGGAAAAGAAGTAGATCCCAAAGGTGCGGGCTACAACGTAAATCAATCGATGATTGCCATTGGCTCAGGTGGAATTTTAGGCAAAGGATACTTAAACGGAACGCAAACAAAATACAATTACGTTCCTGAACAAAGTACCGATTTTATTTTCTGTACAGTTGGTGAAGAATGGGGCTTTTTGGGTAGTATAACCGTAATGGGGCTATTCATATTTTTACTATTGAGGTTGATATATTTAGCTGAAAGGCAGCGAAGTTCATTCTCGCGAATTTATGGTTACGGCTTAGCGAGTATCATTTTTATTCACCTTGCAATTAACATTGGAATGACTATCGGACTTGCGCCTGTTGTTGGTATTCCCTTGCCATTTTTTAGCTATGGTGGTTCTTCCCTTTGGTCTTTTACTGTATTGACATTTATTTTTGTTCGACTCGACGCGTATCGTTTCGAAATTCTGAGATAATTTTAACGGTTTGGGGATTTGAATTTTATAAAATAAAACATGAATTTCAGAAGAATCGCATGTGTATTCACGTTCATTTCTGGAAATATTTTTTCACAAACCATTCCATCCGATAGTATTGAATTAGCTATTCAGTCTGCCTTGCGATTTATTGCAGATCAACAAATTACCCAAACAATTCCTGAATATCAATATGCTGGAGAGTGGCCATCCATCATGACCATGCGAACCACATTTGCATTGCTCGGAAAACAAAGCGATTCTTATGATTCCAATTGCTTTTCCACTTCATCAATTCATAATTCACTTGCAGCAGCTTACATCATTCGACCCGATTTGAATGAAATTCCACCCATGCTCGATGCGGCGATAATTCGTATCAGTGACTTTTATGAAGGGGATGGATTCAATTTTTGGCCGAAATTGTTACCCAAAGGCCGACTTTATATGTTTCATAAAAACAAAAAAAGTGCTTTGGTTCGAAGACCCATTCGCTATCCGTTAAATTCGCCATACATAAGGAAAGCTGCCAATGTAGTAAACGATAATGACGACAGCTCACAAGGGTATACAGCATTAATTTATTATAGCAAGGTGCGAAAAATACTTGGAGAGAAAAACGATTTCACCATTCGCTTATCTCCAATTTTAGCAGCATGGAGAGATACCGCTCGTTATTCGCAACATTATTATAACATCATCCATTTCGACAAGAGAGAGAGTGGCGCATTTTTAACTTGGAGAGCTTTAGAAGCACCGTTTCCTTCGTGGAATATTCCTCGGCTACTTATAAATAATGCACTTTTTCTAACTCCAATGAGTACGTTATATCCATATGCTTTTCAATCATATATTCCATACGGAGCCAATGATGTTGATGCGGTTGTTAACGCAAATGTTTTATCGGCATTTGGAGAAAATTCAGAATTCGATGCAGCCGGAATAAGACAATCAGCATTATACATTGAACGGAAAGCAAAACGCAATGATTGGAGTAGAGCCGGAATCTATTATCCGAATC
>CAXNNF010000232.1:0-3543 GCA_964203455.1 Bacteroidia bacterium | reverse complement strand
TCGCCTTCCTGCATATCCACTTCAGAAACCTTGAAACGATTCTTCTCTGCCCACATCCGATACATACGCAAAAGCATAGAAGCCCAATCGCAGCTTTCTGTTCCACCGGCTCCTGAGTTTATCGTTAACACACAACTCAGGTTGTCTTCTTTACCCGAAAGCATGTTTTTAAACTCCAAATCTTCGAGGTCATCAACAATGAACTTGTATTGTTCGTCGAGTTCGGCTTCGGTTGCTCCGTCTTCTTTGTAGAAGTCCATGAGCACCTTCAGGTCTTCGATTCCAGCTCCGATTTTCTTCCATCCATCGGTCCAGACTTTCTTATCGCGAATGGCTTTCAGTTTCTTTTCAGCGACTGATGGGTCGTCCCAGAAATTGGGAGCAGTGGTTTCGCGTTCTTCGAATTCTAATTCGGCAAGTTTCCGATCGACGTCAAAGATGCCTCCTTAGCGCATCCAGGCGATCATCCAGCGAGGTAATTTGGTCTTGTTGGATCATAATGTGGGCAAAGATAATTTTTTGGAGATGGTTTTGTTGAATTATTATGGGTAGAGCACGAGATGATTATTTTCAAATCGTGCCATTAAACTCAACAAAAGATCTTATTTAGTTTTCTAATTTCTGCACTTTAAAACGTTCAATTTCCTTTCCTCGGCGCAGCGTTATAAGATAAAAACCAGAAGAATAGGGATTTAGATTGATCTGTTGAACATTGTTTTGCTCATCCAAAAGTTGGCCTAAAACATCATAAATTAAAACCTGTTCAGCCGTATTCGAAACATTCAATATTCCGTTTGTAGGATTTGGATAGACAGAAAAGGAATTCGTTTGATTCAATAATTGATTTATTCCCAACATATTAGCATCAACAAAAACAGAATCGGAAATTGAGCAACCCATCGCATCGGATACACTAACAGAATACCAACCTGTATTTAAGTATACAGCAAGAGAATCGTTTTGCACATTAAGATCATTCCACAAAAAGCTGAACGGGGGCGTACCTCCAGAAACATGAGCTGTAGCAGTACCTGAGAATGTATTAGCAATTTCCTCCGACACAGTTGAAAACGTGACCATTAAGGCTTCAGGTTGGGTTAGTTCAAGTGATACGGAATTGCTCTCACACGTATTTTGATCCACTGCTTGAATCACGTATGATCCGGCAATAAATCCTGTGGTGGGATCTTCTATCTGAACATCATTTATTAACCAATAATAAGGAGCGGTTCCTCCAATTGCATCAATTTCGAATCCCCCATTACTTCCGCTTGCACATGAAATAGGAAGCGCACTTGCATCTATTTGAATCGGCAATGGGTCTTCCATATTAAATGAAATAGAATCTTTGCAACCACGACTATCTATATACTTAACCCAGTATTCTCCTGTAAATAAATTGTTTAGTGAATTCCCATTTGTGCCGTTAGACCCTTCGAAGATAATTGGGGAATAAAGATCAGAAGGGGAAAGCGAAATACTACCCGAAGAATCTCCCGAACATGAGATAGGAACGATAAGCGTATTCTCGATTGAAAGAGGAGCGAAAGGAACAAAAACCGAATCTACAACCACACAGCCGTCGGGGTGGTTTATAGTTACTGAGCTCCAGCCCTCTGGCAATAGCGAATTGGGCTTCGTTGTAACACCATTTTCCCATAAAAATGTGCACGTACTGAACATACACTGACACCCTGAAGAGTTAAGCGTTGCTTGACCACTTAATATTCCCGGGCAATCTGGTGCTACAATGTTGCCAAAAGAGATTTCATATGGATCAATAAGCGAAAAGGAAGTATCTTCATAACAACCCGCAGCGTTTATTACTCTTAATTGATAATTACCAGAGCCAATATTGCTTATCGCTGGGGCTATTGAACCATCAGACCATGAATAGGTGAATGGCCCCGATTGAGTTGTTAATATTGGAGAAATTGAGCCATTTGCAAGTCCGTTACATGTTGGATTTATTATCGAAGCACTCACTCCAATTGAACCACTTCCGCAATTGGAAGGAGAAAAATTATATTCGCCATTCGAAAGAGAGCCCATATAAGACCCCCAAGCAATACCGCTATTGGGCATGGTAGCATTTAAATTGTATTTTCTTAATGAGACTCCTTTGAGGCCTGATGGATTTAGACTATCGCGGCGTGTGAGAATAAAAAGCTCTAAATTATTACCAACATTATTTTTAATAATGAGTGGTGTGGAAGCGAGATTTACCCCAGAAACAGGTGTTATAAGTTGCTCAATTGTATCTGCCGTAAAATTGATGTAGGAAACAGAATTTTTAAATGAGCCATTGTTAAATGCATTCGTGGAAACAAGAACTTCATCTCTTCCGTCGTTATTAAGATCTACAGCATTTGCAGACGCAAAATGCAATGACCCTAAGCTATCCATAAACTGAATCGATCCATCTGATCCATTAAGCATTACCTGATAGAAATCGGTAAAGGATGGTGCAATACCTTTATATAAAACAGCGAAAGCATCTGTATCCAAATTACCAACGAAATTACCTAAGGTAAGCGCAGCGCTTGATTCGGATCCCAGAATGTTTGATGACCAAAGCGTTTCAAATGAATTTCCATTGATGCAATAAATTGTTCCTCCGTAGGATTGAATAAATATCTTCCAATTTCCACTTTGGTCTTTCGCAACCGATGCAGGTGCGACAAAGCCAAGCTGGGAATCCTCTGCGAGAATACTGCTCGACTCGAGCGAACCTTCCAAAAAGGATGAAAGTCGACAAGCATAAAAATGGCCTCCAAGCGTTTCCCCGCCTGTGCCGTATAAAATCCATGGGTCGTTATCGTTTGTTAAATCGGCTATTACAGGTGAACAGTATATTTCTGCGCTATCGGGAACTACCGCTTGAGTTACTATTTCTCCTGTAGCTGAGTTTAGCAGCATAATAAGACCAGCGGGCCTATCAGTAACCCAAACAGGTGCTGCATGGTCGCCACCGTTGGTTACTAAAATATCATCAATCCCATCGTTTGTAAAATCACTGACGAAAGTAGGATTGTAAAAATTGTAATAACCACTATCTGCAGGATTGCTATTGTATGGGAAAAAATCCCAGATTAATTGTCCGTTAGCTCCGTTTATTGCAAGCATTTGTGCTTGTCTGCCTGTTATGAAAACATCAGGTATTCCATCCGCTGTAATGTCTTGAAAAATGGCACTCCCAAATACTTCGTTGCGAGCTGGTCGCTTCCATAAAAGTTGCCCATTTGAACCGTTCACAGCTATGATACCATTTGCGCTTGCGGCTCCGTCCTTACCCGCGCCAAAAACGATATCTGGAATACCATCATTGTTGAGATCTGCTGCACGAGCTGATGAAAGGTTAGCCACCGAATCTACAGAGAAAGTCCACTGAGGATTTTGAGCATCACATAAAAGTGAAAGGAAGAAAAAATAAAGGAGAACTGCTTTTTTCATAGTAATTTGATAATGACAAATATAGCAATCTTAACTACTCTAAAAAGCAGTCAAATTGCTGATAAATATTGATCTTGTTTTCACCAGTGA
>CAXNNF010000231.1:0-3547 GCA_964203455.1 Bacteroidia bacterium | reverse complement strand
TTTATTGAAATAGGAATAAACCCTTTTCGTCAGACTTTTCGCTTTGCCAACATAGAGAATCTTCCCTTCGCTATCATAATATTGATACACTCCGGGTTTGTCGGGTAGGGTTTTTAAAATGCCCTGTACATGAATACTAGCATCCATTTTGAAAATAGAAGAATAGCTTATTAATGGAATAATAGTGAAAAAAGCGAGTCGGTTTAATCAACGTTTATAACGATTTCGTTTTTTAGGTTCGCGAACAACATCATCTCGATTTATTCTTCTTGGACGTTCATCCAACAAAGCAAAATCCAATTGCTTTTTCACCAAATCAGCACGTTTTACTGTAATGGTAACTTCGTCTCCTAAGCGGTAGCGTTTCTTACTTTCTTTCCCAATAATGGAATAGCTTTCTTCATCGAAGAAATAATAATCGTCTGGAATGTCTCGCAAGCGAACTAATCCTTCGCATTTGTTTTCAATGATTTCAACGAAAATTCCCCATTCCGTTACTCCCGATATAACACCTCTAAATTCCTCTCCTACACGATCTTTTAGGAATTCTACTTGTTTGTATTTCACCGAAGAGCGTTCTGCATCGGAAGCTCGTTTTTCTTGTTCTGATGAGTGTTTACAACGAATCTCCAATTCCGTTTCTTGTTCCCAATTCCTATTATCCATATAGGCATCTAAAAGTCGATGTACCATAATATCCGGATATCGACGAATAGGTGAAGTGAAATGGGTGTAAAATTTAAACCCTAAACCATAATGTCCAATGTTCTTTGAAGAATAGATCGCTTTTGCCATGGTGCGGATGGCCAATGTTTCAATAACATTTGCTTCTCCCTTTCCTTTTACTTCTTTCATCAAATCGTTCATTTGAAAACTGATTTGACCTTCGGATTGGAACTTGAATTTATACCCAAACTGCGCCACAAATCGAGAAAATTCCATGAGTTTTTCTGGATCTGGCTTATCATGGATTCTGTAAACAAACGGTTTCTTGATATTCGAATTTCGTTTGTCACTCTCCTTTTTACCCATGGTTGCAATATACTCTGCAACACTTCGGTTAGCTAAAAGCATGAAATCTTCGATTAATTCGTTGGCTTCTTGCTGCACTTTAAAATAAACTCCTAGCGGTTTTCCTTCTTTATCCAAACGGAATTTCACTTCAACTTTATCAAACGCAATCGAACCTTGCTGGTAGCGTCGAGCCCGCATTATTTGAGCAAGTCGATTCAAGTTCAGAATGTCTTCTTTTAAATCTCCTTCTCCAGTCTCAATAACTTTCTGCGCTTCTTCATAAGCAAAACGGCGAACAGAACGAATGACTGTTCTTCCAAACCACTGACTTTGAACTTCTGCGTCATTGTTTAATTCAAAAACCGCCGAATAGGTCAGTTTATCTTCATTTGGACGCAAAGAGCATACACCATTGGAAAGGTGTTCGGGCAACATCGGAACAACGCGATCAACCAAGTAAACCGAAGTTGCTCGTTTGTATGCTTCGTCTTCGAGAATAGAACCTGGTTTTACATAATGCGAAACATCCGCAATGTGGATCCCAATCTCCCAATTACCATTTTCGAGTTTTTGAATGGAAAGCGCATCATCGAAATCTTTTGCATCAACTGGGTCGATTGTAAATGTGGTAATCCCTCTAAAATCGCGACGTTTTTTTATTTCTTTTTCAGGAATCTCATTCGGAATCTGATTGGCTGCATCTTCAACATCTTGCGGAAATTCATAAGGCAGTTCGAAATCAAGCATGATGGCATGCATTTCCACATTGTTATCGCCAGGTTTTCCTAAAACTTTCATGACCGAACCAAATGGATTTTTGGCATGTTCGGGCCAATCCATCATTTTTACCAAAACTTTATCGCCATCTTTTGCGCCATGAAGCTCTCCAAGTGGGACAAAAATATCGATGGGCATTTTGTTGCTATCAGGTACAACAAAGGCAAATTTGGCACTCATTTGAACGATTCCAACAAACTGAGTTTTGGATCTTTCAAGAATTTCAACAACTTCTCCCTCCAATTTTTTCCCTTTGCGTCTCGCAAAAAGATGCACACGAACTTTATCTCCATTTAAGGAATTGAGCAAATAATTTTAACGAACATAAACATCTTCAGCACTTTCTTCGCTTACAATATAGCCTGCACCACCCGTTGTTAATTGAACAACTCCATCAACAAAACTGCTTCCCATACTTGTGTATCTGAATTTCCCGGGTTCGGGTTCATTGAGTTGAGCATTGGCAACCAGCAATTCTAATACTTCCATCACTTGAATGCGGTCCATCGGGTCGGTAGCCCCAATACCAGCACAAACATCTTTGTAGTTATGCATTTGTGTAGGTGCATTTTGGAAATACTTCAGAACATCGTCCAGCAATAATTTTACAAGTACTTTGTCTTTCTGCTTTTTATTCTTCTTCGCCATAGTGCGGATATTTCTGTAAAAGTAAACAAAGGAATCATGCAGTATTAAAAGTGCTGATTAAGAAATGAACAAGCATTTCTTTTATAAATTTTTACGGTGAAGCGTTGACATAAGCATTCAAACATATAATTTTAAGTATGTTAAATTTTTCTTCATCCAATCGAATCCAAATTCTTCAGGAAACGCAATCCGAAATTTTCGACCTAGTTATTATTGGTGGTGGAATTACGGGTGCTGGAATTGCATTGGATGCTGCTTCTAGAGGTCTTTCGGTTTTGCTTTTAGAAAAGGACGATTTTGCTTCAGGTACAAGTAGCCGATCTACCAAATTAATACACGGCGGACTTCGTTATTTGAAGCAGATGGAGTTTAAATTAGTGCGTCAAGTTGGACAAGAACGCGCAATCCTGTATCAGAACGCCACGCATTTAGTTCGTCCCGAGCCAATGCTCTTGCCAATAATTGAAGGCGGTTCACTCGGGAAGCGATCAACCAAATTGGGATTGTGGTTGTATGAATTTCTTGCAGGAGTTCCTTCGAATGAACAAAAACGGATGTTAAATTCTACTGAATGTATTCAAGCAGAGCCTTTGATGGATAGCGCGATAATTCGAGGCGGTGCTTTATACACAGAATATAGAACAGACGATGCTCGTTTAACAATTACAGTCTTAAAAACAGCAATTAAACTTGGAGCAAAAGCAGTAAATCACGCTTCCGTTATTGATCTTATTTATGATAATTGAAAGCTAAAAGGAGTTCGAGTTCAAGAAAAATCGTCTAATGAGGAATTTCAAATTTTAGCTCGTACTGTGGTCAATGCCGCTGGACCTTGGGTTGATGAAATTCGATTAAAAGAAGGTCCTTTAGTTGGAAAGCAATTGCATCTTACACAAGGGATTCATATTGTAGTCCATCACAAAAGATTCGCGTTGAAGCAAGCGGTTTATTTTGATAGTTCAGACAAGCGGATGATTTTTGCTATACCACGAGATGGTTGCACATATATTGGAACTACTGACACAAATTTTGCAGGTGATAAGAACAATCCGCAAGTTTCCATTACCGATGTTCAATATCTTTTAGAAACCTGCAATCGCGTTTTTCC
>CAXNNF010000230.1:0-3557 GCA_964203455.1 Bacteroidia bacterium | reverse complement strand
GCTCCACCAGAATCATTCAAGCCAATTACTGGTGCGCCATTTTGCATTGCAAGATCCATGATGCGGCAAATTTTTGTGGCATGCGCTTCTGCTAAAGATCCGCCAAACACAGTGAAATCTTGTGCAAAAACGTAAATAGTACGACCATGAACGGTTCCGTAACCAGTCACCACACCATCGCCATAAAACTTCTGATTCTCTAATCCAAAATTGGTGCTGCGGTGGGTAACGAGTTGTCCTATTTCTTCAAAGGAACCTTCATCCAGCAATAAAGCAATTCGCTCACGGGCAGTAAGTTTGCCTTTCTTATGTTGTGATTCGATTCGTTTCAAACCTCCACCTAATAGGGCTTCTGATTTCATTGCTTCGAGTTGATTAATTTTGTCTTGCATATTTTTTTGTAGGGAAATAATAGAAGCAGTTCCCATTTTTATAATTCGTTAGCGAGTTCTTCGGTGATTTCCAAGTTATGATATACTTGTTGAACATCATCGAGATCTTCAAGCATTTCTATTAGTTTCATTACTTTTTTAGCAGATTCTATATCGAGCGCAGTGCGTTCTTTGGGGATACTTTGGATGCTTGCATTTTCGGCTTCAATACCCATACTTTCCAATTTTTTTTGGAGTAACCCAAAAGATTCGAAAGGAAGTAAAACGGTAAAAACACCTTCGTTCAATTCAACTTCCGAGGCGTTTGAATCGATCATTTCCATGGTAAAATCATCTTCATTTAGGTTACCCTGGGAAATTTCAAAAACCCCCATACGATCAAACACAAAACTCAATGAACCATTAGTTCCCAAGTTGCCGCCGAACTTATTAAATACCATGCGAACATCTTGAACAGTTCTGTTTAAGTTATCGGTAGCGCATTCCACAAAAACCGCAATACCAAATGGAGCATACCCTTCGTAGGTAGGTTCAACATAAGCTTCACCACCAATACCAGAAGCTTTTTCAATATTTCTTAAAATCGTGTCTTTAGGAATATTGGCGCCTTTTGCATTTTGAATTGCCAATCTCAAGCGAGGATTTCCATCAGGATCAGGACCTCCATTGCGAGTAGCCATCATCAACTCCTTAAGTAATCGAGTAAACAACTTGCCTCTTCGTTTGTCTTTCAGCCCTTTGCGATGTTTAATATTCGCCCATTTACTATGTCCCGACATAAATCATTTTTGCATTGACAGGCGCTAAGGTAGTGATTGAATTGCTTTTTTATAAATCTTTCAATTCGTCCTCGTCAAAACGATATATCGGATCAACATTAAAATTATGATCAATGGTAAGAATGTTATTCAGAATTCCATCATCAAGGCGATACACCCAACCATGAAGAGTTGGACCTTGTCTACTTATCCATGCTTTTTGAACGATGGATGTCTTAGCCAGGTTGTGAATTTGTTCTTTCACATTGAGTTCAATAAGGCGATCAACACGTTTTTGTTCATCTTGAATGCCATCAATTTCGTCTCGATGAAAACGATACACATCTTTGATGTTTCGGAGCCATTTATTGATGATGCCATACGATTTTTGAGTCATGGCTGCTTTAACCCCACCACATCCGTAGTGACCACAAACAATGATGTGCTTCACTTCCAAAACCTCAACCGCGTATTGAAGAACACTTAATAAATTTAAATCCGTGTTTACCACCAAATTGGCCACATTACGGTGCACGAAGATTTCGCCAGGTTCGGTATTGGTCACTTCGTTTGCCGGTACGCGACTATCGGAACAACCTATCCAAAAAAATTCGGGCGACTGATCTTTCACTTGCCTCAAAAAATATTGAGGATCTATTTCTAATTTTTCAGCTGCCCAAGCTTTGTTTTCTAGAAGAAGACGTTCAAATGGTTTCATCTTTCAATTCGTTAAGTCTGAAAAATTCGTTATGGCTCGTTACTGATTTTTTTAATTCAACTTGAATCCCTCTGCTTTTTGCAGAAAGACAATAAATTTCGATGGTTTCTATTATATCATAATCGATAAAAGAGGCCTTTGTTCCGTCTATGAATACATTTCTCCCTGGTTTAACTTTCATCAATGTGTCTCTTAAAAGTGTTTTATTTAAAAAGGTCACATTATTTCTTAATCTAACTAACACATTATCTCCATCTTCGGTAACACTTATTGCACGGTGAAAATTAGAGATTAGGACAAAGATTAGCCCCACTGCAAGACCAATCCCAATTCCTACAAGCATATTTGTTAGGAGTATTGCTACAATTGTTATTATAAACGGCAAAAATTGAGAGAATCCTTTTTTATAAATTGAGATGTATAAATTGGGGTTCGTTAGTTTGAAACCAACAATTAATAAAATAGCAGAAAGTGCCGAAAGCGGGATGGAATTTAGTAAGAGAGGAAATAAAACAATACTGATTGCTAATAAAACTCCATGAATAATTGTTGAATAACTAGAAACTGCACCCGCTAATAAATTGGCAGAAGTACGAACAATAACAGCAGTAACAGGAAGGCCACCCAACAAACCTGATACTATATTTCCTGTTCCTTGTGCAAGCAACTCTCTATTCAAAGGCGTAATTCTATGATGAGGATCAAGACGGTCTGATGCTTCGATACTAAGTAGACTTTCAATGCTAGCAACAATTGCTAATGTAACAGCAACTGAATAAACGACTGGATTGTTATATGCATTGAAATTAGGAAAAACGAGCAAATCTGTAATGCCGGATTTTAAAATACTTGTTGGTAAATCAACCCGATGTGATGCTTCGAGAAAGAGTTGAGGAAACCAATTAGCAAAAATATAATTTAACATTACACCAACAATTACCGCAAGCAATGCTCCAGGAATCATTTTAAGATTCTTGTTTAATTTACCCACTTTTGAGTCCCATAAAATCATTGATATGAGCGAGGCGCAAGTAATTATTACTGCACCAATTTTTAAATCAAGAAAGGCATAATAAATATCGGTAAATGTATTGTGTCCACCAGCTTCTTCGAAACTCTCATCGCCTTCAAAATCAAAATCATAACCAAGAGCTTTAGGGAGTTGTTTTAAAATAAGAACCAATCCAATAGAGGCCAACATACCTTTGATAACCGAAGAAGGGAAGAAATTCGCTAAAACACCGGCCTTTAAGAAACCAAGAATAATTTGAAAAATACCTGCAATGCATACAGCCAATAAAAAGGCTTCGTAAGATCCCAATTGATGAATGGAATCTACCACTATCACAGTTAAACCTGCAGCAGGCCCACTAACACTTAGTTGCGAACCACTTATACGGCCTACTACTATTCCGCCAATTATACCAGCGAGAACACCTGAAAACGCTGGTGCTCCACTGGCCAAAGCAATACCCAAACACAGTGGCAAAGCAACCAAAAAAACCATGACCGATGCAGGAACATCGTGTTTTAGTTTTTCTTTAAAAGAAAATTGTTGTTTCATAATTTATGCGGCGTGTTCTTTGAAAATTTTTCGAAGCCATTTTAACATCGAAAGCAATATTATTGTTGCCACAATAAGTAAAATAAAGTTCACTAATAAGTAATTACTCTTGTTTTCGTAGGTAT
>CAXNNF010000229.1:0-3604 GCA_964203455.1 Bacteroidia bacterium | reverse complement strand
AGATTACCCGACCCGAAAGTTACTTCATGAATTTCAACAAGCGATTGCAAGGAGGAAGTTTTGAGACTCGCTTCAAGACGACTTTGCTGGATGAAAAAAAACACCTTCCTGCGAATGTGAAAATAGGGACCAGTGCAGCAGTTGCGCGTGGGCGGTTTAGCAGAAATCAGATTCAAGGAGTTGAAGGAAATCAAGGGCCTTACCGTTTACGCGGAACAAACAATGAGCAGTTTATTATCATACTGTCGGGTTCCGAAAAAGTGTATGTCGATGGAAAACAGTTAAAACGAGGGCAGGAATACGATTATGTTATCGATTATAATTCCGCCGAACTCACCTTTACATCGCGCCGCATGATCACCAAAGACCTTCGGATTTTTGTGGAGTTTGAATATTCGGATCGAAATTATGCACGATCGTTACTGTATTTCAACAACGAAATTGAACAAGGTAAACTAAGTACGCGCATCAATATATACACCGAACAAGACAGCCGAAACCAACCGCTTCAGCAGCAATTAACAAGCGATCAGAAAATGGTATTGGCAGAGGCGGGAGATAATTTTCAAGATGCATTGATAAGTTCGGTTGATAGCGTTGGATTTTCTCCCGATCTTATTCTGTATTCGAAACAAGACTCCTTGGTAAATGGAGCGATTTACCAAAACATCCTCGTTTTTTCGAGCAATCCAGAAATAGCCATTTACAAAGCCAGCTTTACGAATGTAGGTGCCAATAAAGGAGATTATGTTCAGGTGAATAGTGTAGCGAATGGTCGCGTTTACAAATGGGTGGTTCCCATTGATGGTGTTCCTCAAGGAAATTATGTTGCCAAGACGCAACTTATTCCTCCAATCAAAAAACAGCTTCTGACATTTGGCACGGATTATCGATTTAGTAAGTCATTGAAGTTGACTTCAGAAATTGCCTATTCGAATTACGATGTCAATACGTTTTCAAATAATGGAAATAACGATAATGAAGGATATGCATTTCGAGTTGCATTAGAAAACACGAAAAGCCTTGGAAAAGATAGTATGCCTTGGACATTAGTAAGTAGCGTGAGCTATGAGCAAATAGACAAATACTTCAATCCATTGGAACGATTCCGGAACGTAGAATTTGATCGCGATTGGAACATTCCCAAAGTTGTAAATCAGCCAGCATCCGAATATTTACCTAGAGCCAACATCAACATAAGCAGAAGTGACATTGGCTCTGCAAATTATTTATTTACCGCATTTTTGAAAGGAGAACAACTCCAAGCATCGCATCACGCTTTTACTTCCGATCTTAAATACAAAGGCTTCGGATTTAATTACAATGGAAGTTTAACCGATTCGAAGGGAAATGAGAACAACGCATTGTTTTATCGGCATCGCACTTTAATTTCGAAAGATATTCGCTGGATTCAACTGGGCTACAAAGATGAATTTGAGAACAATATACTGAGTGACTCCAAGCAAGATACACTTCGAAATACCGCGTATGCATTTTTCGACCGACAAGCATTTATTCAAAATGTGGATACTTCGAAGCGAAAGTTCAGTCTATTTTATCGCGTAAGAACCGACGAAGGGGTATTAAATAAATCGCTTAAAGAATATGCATGGGCCGAGAGCTATGGATTCACCATGGATTTATCAACCAACGAGAATATCCAATTTCGGACGAGCACCAGTTTCAGACGCTTGGAAATTCGCGACACATTACTTAGTAATCTGAAGCCAGAACGCACTTTGGTAAACCGCATTGAATTATCGGTAAAGGCCTTGAAGTCGAGCATACAATCTTCTACTTTTTATGAAGCTGGGAGTGGTTTAGAAAGCAGAAAGGAGTTCACTTATTTGGAGGTTCAACCTGGTCAAGGAGTTTATGCCTGGACCGATTACAATAGCAATGGAATTAAGGAATTGAATGAGTTTGAATTCTCTGCATTTCCTGACCAGGCAAGGTATATTCGCGTGTTCACACCTACAACCGATTTTATACGAGTTTACTCCAATTCTATCAATGAGGCATTGAATGTAAAAGCTCCAAAAAATTGGTCTCAAGGCAAGGGAATAAAGAAACTTATAGCACGTTTTTCAACTCAATCTGCTTTGCGGTTTGATGGAAGAACCACCAATACCAAAATTGCAGAAGCGTATAATCCCTTTCATGCAGGAATAAATGATAGCAATCTAATTACATTGAATCAGACATTACGTAACACTATCTTTTTCAATAAAAGCGATCCAAAGTTTGGTTTTGATTTGAATTGGCAGAAGATTGGCACGAAAGCATTATTGAACAATGGACTGGAAGCGCGTGAAAATAAATTCAGCAATCATCAAATTCGATGGAGCCCGGGAACGCGTTTTATATTCAACGGAGAAACACGCATTGGAAAAAAAGAAAGCAATACCGCTTATTATTCAACCCGAAATTACCGTATTCGGTATGTCGAAATAGAGCCGAAAATCTCGTATCAACCCAATGCAACATTTAGAATTTCGTTTTTGTATAAACGCAGCGAAAAAAATAATGACGTTACTCTCGGAGGAGAAAAGGCAATTTCTGAAACAGCAGGAATTGATTTAAAATACAATGTAGCAAACAAAGGGAGTTTTCAGGCTTACGGTAAATTTATTCTGATTCGGTTTGATGGAACTCAAAACACGCCCGTTGCATTTGAAATGCAAGAAGGCCTGAAGAATGGAAACAATTATACTTGGGGTTTAACCTATCAACG
Organism: Bacteroidia bacterium; assembly: GCA_964203455.1. GTDB lineage: Bacteria > Bacteroidota > Bacteroidia > M30B66 > M30B66 > CALQRR01. The sequence continues at coordinate 870 of CAXNNF010000229.1, read as the reverse complement.
AACCCTTTCGAACAATATGCAAATCAATTTCAATTACGATGGTAGAAAATCGGCAGATGTTAAAACTGTTCACATTGGAGGCGTTCAAGTAAGAGTCTTTTTCTAAAAAAAAGCTACATATCTGGGAAAACGCTACGTTGTTTGTTAAATATTGAATTAATATACCTATTTTGGGTGAAAGTGAACGAAAATCACTTATTTTTAACTCCAAATAAATGCTGTAAAGAGCACAAAAGCAATGACTTTAAAAAAGCCCAAAGCCAAGTACCCAACTGTTATGTTAGTGGATGACAGTGAGATTGATAATTTTATCAATCAGAAGATGATCGAAGGTTGTAATTTTGCAGATCGCATCTATGTGCACACAAGCAGCAAAAGCGCTCTGGAGTTTCTTGCTAATTTCGAAAGAGCCCATTTGCCAGAAGATTTAATACCTGAAATTATCTTTCTGGATATCAATATGCCTATAATGGATGGGTTTCAATTTGCCGAAGAATTTGGAAAGTCTTGCCCAAAGATCTACGATAAAATCAAGATCATTTTCTTAACCAGTTCTTTAAACCCGGTAGACCAGAAGCGCGCAATGGCCGTTCGTGGTGTTTATTCTTTTTTAAACAAGCCATTGGGAAAAGACCATTTAGATAAATTATAAAAATTATAATAACCCATAAAAAAATCCCCGGCATTCAAAATGACGGGGATTTTTTGTTTCGATAATGATGGATTTACCGTTTAACAACTTGACTGAGCGAATTAATAAAAGCCTCATCGATTTTGATGTATTCAAGCATTCGGTTAGACTTCTGATTGAGTAGTTCGAATTTTGAGAACAGTTGCGCAATTTTTTGTTCTACTTGACGAGCAGAAGAA
>CAXNNF010000228.1:0-3625 GCA_964203455.1 Bacteroidia bacterium | reverse complement strand
AATGAAATCATAACAAGCATAGGAATGAAAACCAATAACCGATTGAGCGTGTAGCGAATCATATCAAGGAATATCGGGTGTTGCTTGCCTGCTTTGTGGAATTAGTTCTAAATAGTTGAGCAAAATATGTGGGCGCTCTGGGAAAAGATTTCTATGCCTAAAACGTTTGCTCACAACGACTTTCTTAGTAGCATTGAAAAGAAAAACATAAGGTTGTTCTTCCCACACCACGCGTTGAATTTCTTGAAGCAAGGCTTTTCGTTTTATGGGATTCATCTCCAGATTTGCACGTTCTATCAAGGAATCGCTTGCTTGGTTTCCAAAACCAACAAAATTACTTCCGTTGTTTGTCCAGTTTTCGGAATGCCATATTTGACGAGGGTCTTCGGAGATTGCCGAACTCGACCAAGCTCCCAACAAAGCATCAAATTCATGCTTGTAAGCTTTCTGATAAAACAAGGAAAAGTCGAGTGGTTCAGGCCGAACTTCAATGCCCACTTTGTACAATTCGTTACGAATCATTGTCGCAATTTCTCTGGTAACCGGCGAAAGCATGTAACTCAAAGCAAAGGAAAAAGGAACACGTTTTCCTTGAATCAATTTATCGCGAATGTTGTCTCCATCGGAATCTATCCATCCTGCCTCATTCAACAATTTCTTGGAAACACTCAAATCGAAAGGAATCAGCGGTAACGTCTTATCGTAATCGCTTTGTGCGGGTAAAATAAATCCTGGAATCCGTGTGCCGTAACCTTTGGCAATAACTTGAATAATCTCATAAACCGGAACACAATAGGCCATGGCTTTGCGAACTCGTCGATCGGTGAAGTAGGGCAGTTGCTCTTCATTAGGTCGCATATTCATGCCCAAATAGGTATAACTAAATGATGGCAGAAACTCCGAGTTGTAATTCTGATTGAAATAATTTCGTTTCCGTAATTTCACCAAAGCGGGCGTCGAAAGTTCGGTGCTTACATCCACTTCCTGCTTTTTTAAGGCAAGAACCGTTGGTTCCATATCTTTGATTACATGAAAAATAATCTGCTCCGGAAATGCTTTTTCATATTCCGAAACGCTATTCTTTCCCCACCAATCTTGCTTCTTTTTCAAAATTATGGATGATCCTGTATTCCATTCGGAAACGTAATAAGGTCCAAGTCCATTGAGATTCTGTGGCAAACGACCATTGTCGGAAGCATTGAAATTCTTTGCAAATTCTTTAACCTTTTGCGAACTGCTCAATGAATCGGTTTGCTGAAGCATATCGCTCATCGAATATGCATCGAGATTTCCTTGTGGATCGTGGAATTTCTTCTGTAGAACCAACACAAAACTCAGCATGCTTAGGTTGTCGTAATAGCGTTTGTTGAGAAGAATGATGAATTCGTTCGGACTTCCTTTCACGGGTTCAATCGATCGTAAATTTTTAAAGTACGATTTGCCATCGGGGTTATTCACTAAGGGACACGTAATGACTTTGAATGTGAAAAGAATATCCTCAATGCTCAATGGGGAACCATCGTCCCAACGAATTTCATTTCGAATTTTGCAACGATACGAAAGACTGTCAGACTGAATTTCTGGATATTCGGCAAGGATATCGGGTTTGAGAATTTGCTCTTTTAAGTCAAGAAACATCAATCGTTTTTGGGTGCTTTGAAAGATGAACTTCTGATAGGCATTGTTGTCGTTGGTTGGATGCAAGCCGCTTGGTTCGGCCAAAATATGAACGATAACGGCGTTTTGACTAAGGTCGCGTTTTTGTGTACAGGCAGCGAGCAGGAGGATTCCTAAAAAACGAAAAGTGTAAAACTGTATGGAAGCCCTCATGGATGTTCAAACTTAAAGCAATTCCTTCGAACGCCCAAATGGAACATCAAACCAACAATTTGAAACATTATTGATGCAACAAACGGGCAGTAAAACGTTTCGATCCATCCGAAACCAATAGTTCGAATAAACCAGCTTGCAGTTGACTTAAATCGATATTGATTGAATTTTCGGTCATATTTCGCTGCATAACACAAGCGCCTTTTGCATCGAAAACTTGAATCAGTGCCGACTTCGATTGGAAAGAATTAAACACACTCACAAAATCATTTGCAGGATTAGGATAAATGTGAAGCGAGTTTGTTTCGACTTCCTCGATACCAACCATTTTGATAACGTTTATGACAGTTTGAATGGTATCGCTTCCGCATGCATTCTGCACAATTAATTCAACTGTGTAAGTATTATCGAAAGGGAAATTAAACAAGCAATCTGCAGTTGTGAAAGTTGATCCGTAAACAATCCAAGTAATTTGTTCCGCGTAGCTTGAGGTGTTAGTAAAAGCGACTTCGTAATTATTTAGTTGTTGGTAGGTAAATGAAGCTGAGGGGGCATTTCCGGGAATCACCAAAACCGAATCATCTGCGAAAACAGCACAGCCATTTAAATCCAATCCGCTTGCATGATACCATGTTGAATCATCTGGCGATGCAAAAGTTAGATTGGCATTGGGATTTGATAATCCATTACTTGGTTCCCAAGTTACATTCGAAATATTCAATGCCTGAATTTGAACGGGAGTATTGCACCATAATCCACCGCCGCTTACTTGAAAATTGCTTGTTGGGAAAACAGTTACTCGAACTGAATCCTGCGCCGAACATCCACCACTTGCCGAAGCACTTACATAATAGGTTTCACTTTGGATAGGATTTGCGATGGGAGCCACCGGATTTAATGTGTTGAGTGAAGAACTCACTGCCCAGGTGTAACTAGTGCCCCCCGAAACCGAAAGTTGGATTGCCGTTCCTGCGCAAATGCTGGTATCATTGCTTAAATCAATCTGCAGAAAATCTCCAACCATAACCAAAACACTATCGCTCGCCAAACAGCCATTTACATCGGTAAGAGTTACAAAATAAAGTGTGGTGTCGCTTGGATTGGCTGTTGGATTTGGAATGTTGACGCTACTCAAGCTTGGGTCGTCATTCCAAAGGAAGGTTCCATTTCCATTGGCATTCAGCGTTGCCGTTTGGCCCTGACAGATGTATAAGTCACTTCCTGCATCAATAGTTGAAGCCGATTGAATACTAACCTGCGTTTCGATTGTTTGTCTCAAAAGGCATGAACTCAGATAGAAATTGCTTGATGAATCAACATTTACAGAAAAAGTATCGGAAGTTTCTAAGGGAAATCCGCAAGGTGTTTCAGACCAATAAATGGGATAATTGGTAAAATCGTAAGCATTCAAAGTTGCCAATCCCGCAGAGCAAATAGTGTCGGAACTTGCAATCATATTAGCGAGAGGATAGCGAATCACAATTTCTCCATTCCCCCCTTTTGTCGCTCCGTTCGGGATAAATTCAGTTAAAGCATTGGAATCGGTTGTTCCATTATTTCCACCACTCACATTGGCTAATGCAACTAGATTTGTTATTCCAATAAAGCCACCACCGCCGCCACCGCCAGGTCCTTCGGTTTCATTATCGAATAAAGTAACATCTTGTTTTCCTCCATTACCTCCTTTTGCTTCTATGGTCATATTGGAAATTGTGCCCGAAGCATCGATTATAATTGATCCACCTGCTCCGGCCCCACCGGCCCCATCGGTTCCACTTTCTAATGCATTATTTCC
>CAXNNF010000227.1:0-3628 GCA_964203455.1 Bacteroidia bacterium | reverse complement strand
GCCTAGTTTGTACCTGTCAATTAAAACAAACATTTAATTTTTAAATAGTATTAACATTTGTATTGGAGTGAAAGTTACAAAGATTATTATTTACTTATGATTTTACAGCACTATAAATTTATGATTGAACGATATTATGGATCTAAATTTTCTAATTTTTTGGCTCAGTCCAAGCATAGCGGATATGTGCTCATCATACTCAAATTTCAACTCTCGCTTTGAAAAAAAAGTCAGCCGCACATTTTAGCACATTTGGTTTTAACCGACACACAAGCCAACCCTTCACAAAAACAAAAGAGCTAAAATTTTCCAACCACACGGCCTCACATTCTTATAATAATTAGTACATTTATCACTTCTTGACAAGTAAAAATACTGATATGGGATTTTCAGGCTACCATATTTTAGCATATTACTATGTGAGCTGGTCACTTGCAATTCCCGAAATGGTATCGCAATTAAATCTGCATTATGAAGATGAATATAAAATCGTAATAACAATGCTTAAACCAAGATAACATGCTAAGAGACTATTTTCCTAATACACCCGAAGGAGCCAATATTTATGAAGGGTTTCTTATTGATGAAACATTATTTTGTAAAACATTTCCTTGTGAAGATTCTATAATTAAAATGCTTCTACCTATTAATGAATTTCTAGATAAAAATGGGTATGCTACAATATTACCCTATGAAATAGAGAATGAAGGGTACGTTTACGATGAATATCCTGTGTCATTATCACCTCATGGTTATCAAGAAGAGTTTGTCTTAAAAATTACACGAGAACCTTTTTCAAAACCTCAGACAAAGTTTTTAATAAATGAACTCAAAAAATTTAGAGATGAAAGAGATTGGGGTCAATTTCATAATCCTAAAGATTTAGCCATTGCATTAAGCATTGAAGCAAATGAGTTGCTAGAACAATTCCTTTGGAAAAAACATGAAGATGCAAACAAAGAAAAAATAAAGGAAGAATTAGCGGATGTTCTTGCATATTCACTTTTGTTGGCTGATAAATTGGATATTGATGTGGAAGAAATTGTTTTGAATAAAATTAAATTGAATTCTGAAAAATATCCAATTGAAAAGTCAAAAGGAACTGCGAAAAAATATGATGAGTTATGAAATAATCTAACATTAATTATGCTATTAAAAACCAATGAATTTGTTGATTATGTTGAAAGTGATTTATCAGGATTAATTGATTTTCTGACTGAAAAAACCGGTAGAGCAACATCAATGGAAAAAGAAGCTTGGAGGAATTCTTTACCACATTTATCAAAAATACTTGCTGAAGCGTCAAAGTTAAATGAAAACTTTTCACACACTCATTTATATCTTGGTCACTTGACTTTAGAATACCGATTACCTTCATCGTCTTCATGGTGTGATGCTGTTTTAATGGGGAAAAACAGTGATGGAAAACAATGTGTCTACATTATTGAATTAAAAGATTGGGATGTTAGTACAGATTCGGTAGGATTTTCTGAAGGTTTAATTACTCACAAAGGCAATCAATGGAATCACCCCAGTGATCAATTAAAAGGATATGTAAATTACTGTAAACGCTTTCACTCTGCAGTGGAGAGCTATAATGCCAATGTTACGGGTTGCGCTTTCATTACCAAGTCAGGAAATATAGAGCCATATTTAGATCATCCGAACTCAACACTGGTAAATGAATTTCCGATTTTCAATTTAGACAATTCAAAAGCGTTGGCTCAAAACATTGTGAATAATATTTCCGAATCTGATGATAAATTTGCGATTGATTTTGAACAAGGATATTATAAACAAAACAGAAATATTTTAAGACAAGTTGCTGAACAAATTCAATCAAAAGTCAATGGATCTGTAACCCCTTACGAATTATTAGATGAACAACGAACGGGTTTCAATTTAGTAATGGGATTACTGGAAGACATTAATTTTTCTGGAGATAAATCAAAGAAACATGTAATTATTGTTGAAGGCCCACCTGGATCTGGCAAATCCGCTTTAGCAATAAATCTTTGGATAGAATCGGTTATGAAATTCATTACTCCTGATATTAAAATTAAAAAATTAAAAAATGAAATTAAATCTAAAAATCTAAGTAAAACTGAAAATATCGTGTTCGTTACCACTTCAAGTTCTCAAAAATCAAATTGGCAAAGTACCTTCCAAAATCTGGCACCTGAATTTTCAGGACAGGGATTTATACTTTCTTCTAATCAATATAATCCTGGCATATCGGGTTCGTCAATAAAAAGACTAAGAGGTTTAACTGGTAAGGCTATGTTAGTTAAAGATTGGGAGGATAATCTTCAGACATATTTTGAAAATGGTGGTAATCAACGATCTATGGATAATTTACATTTTATCTCTGTAGTTGATGAAGCACATGCCTTAATTAACACAGAAGGTCACAATATAGGTTTTTCAAGCGGATGGTGTTTACAAGCTGGACCACAAGCTTATCATGTAATAAGAAGTTCACAAATCACAGTTTTTTTTACAGATGGCAAACAATCCTATAGAGATAGTGAAACCACAACTATAGGAAATTTAGAAGATTTCTCCAGAAGATTTAATGCAGAAATTCATAAAATTAGTTTAGCAGGAAGCCAATTTAGATGCGGTGGTTCAAAAGAATACATTGAATTTGTCGATAATTTATTAGACAATAATTCACAGAATCACTTAGATACTAGTTGGAGAAAAACAGCCGAAAAAAAATCTGGAGTATTTGAATTCGAAATAGTAGATTTTCCCCATCAAATAGATGAAAAATTACAATCTAAAATTGATTTGGGACTCACGGCAAGGATAATTTCAAGTTATTCAAGAGAATGGAAAACAAAAAGAGAAGCAATACCGCATGATGTAGCTCCACATCTAATGGATTTTCATTTTAATTATCAATTTGATTCCAAAGACATTATTTACGCCAAACCATGGAATTATGCTCCTGGTGAAGATTACTCTATGTTTATACAAGCACCTCCTGGTTCTAGAATGAATGACAATCAATTATGCGAAATCGGTTGCCCTTATGTAGTCAGGGGCTTTGATTATGACTATTTAGGTCTTTTATGGTTAGATGATTTAGTTTACAGAAATGGTAAATGGTGCATCATAATTGAGAATGTAAAAGAAACTGCCCTGTCACAAACAATGTCAAGGGCAAAAATTGCAATAATTCAAAAAGAAAAATCAGGTTCAAAAGAATTAACTAATCCAGAAAACGTACTTCTGGACAAAATAATCAAAGGGTATAGAATTTTATTATCACGAGCTTTAAAAGGAATGTATATTTATGTTCATGACCCTGAAACAAAACAATATTTAACTTCAATTCTAAGATAGTATGTTCGGAGATCGATTACTTGAATATACGGAAAAAGAAAAAATAATCATTGTAGAGCAAATTGAGCAACTCAAAACATTGCCAGAGGATGTCCAAATTGAAAAAGGTTTACTAATTGAAAATCTGTATCTGGAAGAAAAATTTGAAAATGAATTGATATTTTCTGTGGAGGTTAATAATTCCAAATTGAAGGCCGGTGACAAAGCATACCTAATTTATGAAACTAAAAAGGTCAATGTCGTCATTATAGAGAATTTAGTAAACGAAATTTCATTA
>CAXNNF010000226.1:0-3631 GCA_964203455.1 Bacteroidia bacterium | reverse complement strand
GGGCAATTTATAATAGAAATACAAATGCTCGTATCGGAAATAATAACCGGAGTTTGGTCAACACGCATTACGCGAATTCGGTAACAATTACCTGGGTTTAAATTGCTTGGCGATGGAAGTGTAAATAAAATCTGCTGCGTATTTTGATTGCTCAGCTGATAAATTCCCATGGAAGTATAATTTCCAAAACTCCCCAAATCACTCGAAAGTTGAACTTCGTAAAAACCAGTACCACAGAGAGGAACAGGATTGCTAAAGAACAATAAAACTCCGTCGCCACGACACAATGGATTGGGCGAAATACTATCGAGCTCTAAGCGAATGTTATACACTTCGGGTGCATATTTTCCAACAACCCGAATACCATCAATTCCAATTGAACCGGTTGAACTTCCACCAGATCCGTCGTTTGTCCATCGAAAACCCAAACGCAAATTGTTCTTATTGTCAAAGCCCTCGTCAAAAAATTCGACGTAATTCCATTTGGGCTGATTGTTGAAAACCGCTCCAGGAATTGCCGTCCAAGCACCTGCATCGGACTGGTAATACAATTGAGCACTAGCACCTGCATTTCCAACGCAGTTAAAATAAAACGCGATACGAACACTGTCGTAACCTAACGTGCAAAATCCTGATGTTGAGGTAAATCGATCAGATGCATCGCTGCTACTGAAATTCGCATTTCCAACATTTTGAGTACCTGCTGCAAACGAATCCTGAATATGCAAATAATTACTGAATGGGGCAAAGTTGATTAATCCTCCGGTAGTACTGTCTTGGCTAATTGTATTAGGATAAATTCCTGCGCCGTTAAAGAGATTGTTTACGGTCCATAAATTTTGCCCCGTATTTGTTCCAACCTCGTTCGAAGTATTTAATCCAAAAGCACCAGGCCCATTTTCAAAGTCTTCGGTGTAAATCAGAATGTTTTGCGCATCTATTTTGTGAAATGATAAAAATAACAGCGTAATGGCAAGGAAGTAGCGTGTAATTGAATATTTCATGCTGAAAATATGAAAATATGAAAATATGAAGATGGTGTTTGGTAAAAATAACAAAAATATAATTGAAGCCACACAATATCATTTTTGATGCATGGAACTCAGATAAATTTTTAAATTTACCCAGAATGAAATTTACCTGGCAATATTTCTATCTGTTTATCATGCTGCTGATGTTTACAATAACATCCAAAGCAACGCATTTGATGGGTGGTGAAATTACTTGGGCTTGTCAAGGCAATGGGAAATATGTCTTTACCCTCAAGCTTTACAAAGATTGCCGGGATGCGTTTCAGATTCAGTATCCAATCAGTATTCGTGTTCACAACCATCCTTCCGTTTCCGTTATTCCGATGTCTGTACTTTCTATTACCGACATATCTCCGCAATGCAATGCCATGCTTCCGAATCCATCCTGTTTAGTTCAGGGACCTGCGGCATTGGATGGTTCCATTCAAGAGCACATCTTAACATCTGCTCCAATTACATTATCGGGAATACCGCCAGCACAAGGATGGATATTTACATACTCAAATTGTTGTCGAAATGCAGCCATCAGTAATTTGAATATTGATGCCACTAATTTACCTGGCTTCACATTGCGGGCTATCATATATCCATATAATGGCATGAATGAATCTCCCTGTTTCGATTCATCGCCAGAATTTAAAGAACGACCATCGGCGGTAATTTGCAACGGAAACGTCTATTCATACAATCACAATGCATTCGATCGCGATAAAGATTCCTTGGTTTATGCTTTCGCCAACGCATTAGAAGACATTGCTGATAATGTAGCTTTTACTCCAACAAACCCTCCGGCAATTCCATACCCAATAGATCAATTTAGTGGACTTCCAGCATATTCAGTAACTAGTCCTTTGCCCGGTCCTTTGCAGAACAACAGTGTGCCGGCAACTTTAAATACTTTTACTGGAGAAATATCATTGCAGCCATTTTATACTGGCAGTTTTGTTACAGTTGTTAAAGTTTCATCTTACCGATGTGGGCAGCTTATTTCCGAAGTTTTTCGTGAAATTCAAGTGATCATTACCGATTGTGGAGTGAATAATGCGCCCATTGTTTCAGCCCCATTTGTAGATCCTATTTCGGGTTCTCCGTCTTATTCCATAACAGTGCAAGCCGGGCAAACGGTGAACTTCGATTTGCTCGGTTCAGAATTCGATGTTTTGCCAATTGGTATGCCTCAAACCATGAGTGTAATGGCATCAGGAGGACAGTTTGGTGCTGGTTTTACCGACGCATTATCGGGTTGTTACAATCCGCCTTGCGCAACGTTGAATCCCGCACCTAATCCCTCAATCGTACTTGTAAATAATCAACCTATTACGTTTAATTGGGAAACAACGTGCGATCACTTGTATATCAATATCGACGAAGGATGTTATGCACCGCAAACTACCTACACCTTTGTAATCACGTTTCAAGATGATTTTTGTCCTGCGCCTCAGTTCATTCGAGCCACAATTACGGTTGTTGTTACTGCTCCACCTTTAACGCCATCGCCCTCGTTGAGGTGTTTGGAAGTTTTACCCGCTGGAGATGTTAAACTTTCCTGGATTCCATCATCCGATCCCCAAAGTGTCTTCAATAGTTACCATGTTTTCAGAGCAAATTCCATCAATGGACCTTATACTGTAATCGATAGCATTTTCAATATCAATCAGTCAACCTACACCGATTTAACTGGAGCAGGAGCAAATTTAGGTTCTGTGTTTTATATGATACGCGCGCGCTCTGGTTGTGGCGGAATCGTTCTCTCTCCAGCTGCCGACACGTTACAAACCTTGTATGTGAATGTGACCGATGCCGGTTCGGGACAAATTGATATAGCTTGGAACGCCTTGTCGAATCCATTATTGCCATCCACTCAATTGCCTTATGCTATTGATAAGCAAATTTTACCAGCAGTTCTTTCGGCATTTAATACAAGCAATACAACGAGTATTTCAGATGCAATGATTGGCTGTTTACAAACTATAAACTACCAAATTAAAATTTCTGATGCATCTGGTTGTATTTCAAAATCGAACATCAATGGAGGTCAGTTTAGCAACGATCAAGCACCCGATTCGCCTTTGTTGGATTCGGTTTCCGTACAAATTCTAGGGAATAATATTATTCTTGGTTGGGAACCTTCTGCATCAACCGATACACGAGCGTATTATATTTTTCAGATGCAAAATGGGGTGGTAGTGAGTATTGATTCTGTGATTGGAATAAATACGACCAGCTACATAGCAACTGGATTAAATCCTTCCAATGGACCAATAACGTTTGGGGTGTCCGCCATCGACAACTGTAATAATTTGGGCGATACCTCGGTTTTTCATAGCAGTATTTTTCTACGTTACGATTTATCATCTTGCCTCAATCGTGTCGATTTATTTTGGAGTCCATATATCGGATGGGGAGCGCAACCCGATTCCTATCAGATTTATCAACAAGTTAATGCAGGTCCAATGGTTTTGGTCGGAACAAGCACAGGGAATGTAACAGTGTTCAGTATTTCCAATTTACTTTCAGGTGGCAATTATACCTATTATGTGCGTGCGATTTTTAACGGAATGGCGGCTTCTAGCACATCCAATAAAATCGATTTCAATGCC
>CAXNNF010000225.1:0-3641 GCA_964203455.1 Bacteroidia bacterium | reverse complement strand
TAACCACAATTGCAGCGATTAATACATTGATTATGATATTAATTTCTGAATAACGGAATTAAGCAATTTCTATTTTCTGATTATAAATATTTTGCATAAAAAAAGCCCCAACGTTAGACGTTGGGGCTTTTCTCAGAGAAAACTCTGATTATTTTTTAATCAACTTCGTTACTTCACGGTTTCCGTTAGATTCAACAGAAATCATGAAGATACCAGCAGTTAATTTGTTGATGTTAATTGATTGAGAGAAACTACCAGTTGTATTGTTAACAGTTTCGTTAGAGATAACACGACCCATCATATCAATTACTTTGATAGAATAGTTTTCCATGTTGTTTAATCCAGAAACATTCAATACAGCGAAATCAGAAGCTGGGTTTGGAGAAACTTCGATTCCAAATTCACCTTCACCAATTTCTTCTTCTGTAGAAATTCTACCTGGAGTTGGAGGAGTAGTGTTAGCACACTGACCAAGACCTACGATACCATCGATATCGTAACCATCAGTAGAGTTTGAACCGAAAGGAACAGAAACATCAGTAACACGGATGTAATTGATACCAGCTTGACCAGCAGGAATGTTTAATTGACCATCGCGGCAAAGAACATTACCAGCATCTCCGTCAGCAGCAACTGCTTCAAGATCGAACCAAGTTGAACCATCAGCAGACCCTTCAAATCTTGCTTTTTCAGGGTAGCTAGCACAGTTACGAGAAGCATTATCACCGAAAGTAGTTTCGTAAACAGCGATATCAGCACCTGCATTATTCAAGATTGTGAATGGGAAAGTCAATATAACTGTTCCAGCATAACCCATTGCGAAGAAAGGGTAGTTAGCAGCAGATGTAGATGCATCACTCATTTGAGGAGCGCCTATCGCTTTAAATATGTTTGAACGGTTAGCGGGAACAGGAGTTCCGTTTTTACGAAGACCTTGAGTTGCAAAAGCATTATCTGGAGAGTATTTATTAGCAGCAGATACATCAGCACCACCACAAGAAGAATAACCAACAACTCCGTCAACATCATAACCATCTTGGTTATTACCTAGAAAAGTTAATGGGTTTGTAATGTCTTCGATTTTAACATACTTAGCCCAGCTAAGAACACCTAAATCTAAACTAGCATTTTGGCAAACTCCATCAGCAGGGCTGATAAGAATCCAAGGCTGACAAGCATCTTGACGAGCGTAAACTAACGCTTTTTCTGGCCAAGAAGCACAAGAAGGAGTTCCGTAAGAAGTTTCAAAAACAGTAAGGTCGTTTCCAGCTTGATTGCAAATAGGACTTGCAAATTCTAAAACGATTTCACCGCCAAAGCCAAGAGATACAAACTCAACAGAAGAAGAATTGTTTGATGCTTCGCCGATGTTAACATCGTTTACGTTAATCGCCCCAAGAGCATTGTTAGGGTTGCTACGAGTAACTCCAATTGGAGAAACACCGTCAGCACGCATTCCTTGAGTGAATTCAGAAACAGAAGTCGCATTTACTTGAGCTCCAACAGTTCCAGACACAAGCATTGCTGCTGCGATAATAAACAAATTTGAAAAGGTAGAAAATTTCATGATTTTAAATGAGATTAGTTAGGTTGTAGATGCAAACTTACACATAATTATTAACAATGCAAATTTTTACACGCAAACATTCAACTATTATTAGTGTAAATGTTTCATTTAATTAAACTTTAATTTAACCAAAAGAAGATAAAAGGGTCTACAGGGGAAATGTGCCAAGTAAAATGAACGAAAATGCCTTTCAATAACTAGCAGAAACTTTCACCTTACCTCATCAATATTCAAGCAACATATATAACATCTCCAAATTGAAGAATTTAGAAAAGTATACAATGTATATGCAATTAGTTTTTCGCGTTGTATGCAGTTACAATCTTTTCAATATCCTTTGCTTCGTATTTATTGTCCTTAATTAATTGAACAATATCTTCATCTCCTTTGAAATACAGAGCCATGTTTTTCTGGAATTTTTTCTCCAGTACTTCAATATATCCAGCTTGATCTTTCTTCTTTAAGAAGATTGCTCTTTCGTATACATATTTTTGAGGAGTGCTTTCCATTAAAGGAAACCAACCATAATACAAACACAAATCGCCTGTAATTGCTTTGTGCATTGGAGCAGCAATAGCGCCTTCCTCTACGATTATATATTCGAATAGTTTTCCGTCCATAAAATAAGAACTTAATTTTTCTGGACCTAAACGACTTTTCTTGTTTGTAGTATCGAAAAGAAAAATTTTATCCAAGCGTTGCCCAGATTTTGGATCAATGTTGCAAATTTTACCACGAAGCGTGTCACCTTTCTTGGTGCATGCCCATCCATCGTAAACATCCATTCCTTTTGGAATTTGAGCGAATGCTGCATAGGAAAATGAAAAAAAGGAGATGAAGAGTAAAAGGGTTTTCATGATTATGGTATAAAAAGGATGGATAAATATAGAATTCAAACCTAATTTAATTCTTATTAAGGTGCAATATGAAAGTGAAATTTAACATGAAAGAATTTTTACCAACTTCCACCAGCTCCGCCACCCCCTGAACCTCCGCCTCCAAATCCTCCAAAACCACCACCAGAGCTACTTCCGAATCCACCTCCTCCAAAACCTCCAAAACCACCTAGGCCAGCGCCTCCAAATGTTCGTGCATAGTTTCCTCCGCCTCCTCCTTTCGATTTAGAAATGAGAATCACCCCAAGAACAATCAATACAAGAATCGCCATAGGAGGAATTCTCTGTTTGTTGCTTTTTTTCTTAAAGCCCTTAAAGGTGCCTTTGAGCATTTGCATCAAATCGGTTGATGCTTTATCTAGACCTTCGTAATACTGCTCTTTTTTGAAATAGGGTAAAAGATCTTCACGAACGATTCTTCCTGCCATTATATCGGGAACGAACTCCTCCATCCCATAACCGGTATTAATAAACGCTTCGTGAGAATCCATCGAAACCAAAATCAAAATCCCGTTGTTTCGGCCTTCCTGACCTATTTTCCAAAAGTTAAAAAGCTCAGGAGCGTAAGATGATGCCGGCTCTCCATCCAATGTTTTAAGAATAACAATACACAGTTGAGAAGAGGTACTATCATCAAAAGCCACCAATTTTTTTTCAAGCAAAGCCTTTTCTTGGGCGCTCAAAACTCCTGCAAAGTCATTTACTAAAACAGCAGGCTCGGGTCGCTTCGGAAGATCACGACTTATACTAGAGAAAGAAATTCCGCAAAGCAGAATAACGAGGATGCTCCGAAAATAAAATCTAGTTGCCAATGGAAATGTCGTTTGAGAGCTCGTTGCGGTCGTCGGAACGAAATGGGAAATATTCTTTTAATTGTTTACCGGCCAATTCAATAGCACCAACAAGACCATCGGCCATTTTATTTTCTTTGAAATGGGAAACAAGGAAATCTCGGGCAGAATCCCAAAAGCCATCCGGAACAACGGCATTGATTCCAGAATCGCCCAATATGGCAAGCTTCCGATCTTTGCATGCTACATAAATCAAAACGCCGTTTTTTTCTAAGGTCTGCTCCATTTTTAAAGCAAAAAAGACTTCAACAGCCCGATCTACGGCATCCAATTTACCCTTCGATTCTATGTGAATTCTAATTTCACCCGATGTTTCTTTCTCGGCCC
>CAXNNF010000224.1:0-3641 GCA_964203455.1 Bacteroidia bacterium | reverse complement strand
CCATTTATCAGCACAAATTGAAATTTGTCTTGAAGAACCACAATCAGTAATCCAAGCAGTAAACCGCTTAGCATTCCAATTACTGAAATGAGCATCCCTTCCATAAAAAATATCATACGGATGGTCTTCCAGTTTGCGCCCAAACTTTGAAGTGTTCGGATATCGCGCGATTTATCTACAATGAGCATGGTTAATGAACCTGTTACATTGAAAATGGCAATCAAAAGTATAAATGCAAGAATCAGAAATACACCCCATTTTTCGGCATGTATAATCTTGTATAAAAGTTCATGCTGTTGAAAGCGATTTTTTACAACAAAGGATTCACCCGAAATGGATTTAACCTTATCGATTACTTGCTCAACATTCACATCTTTCTTTAGCTGAATCTCAATCGAAGAAACCGTTTTTTCTCTGTGAAAAAGTTCGCGCGCATAATCAATTGGAACAATAATATAACGTGTGTCGAATTCGGGTTGCACCTCAAATATACCCGCGGGTTGAATACTTCCCGAATGAAAAGCTTCAATCGGATTTAAACTAAAACTGGCATTTGCTTTCGGGACATAGATGTTAATTGGTTCATTAATATCTCCCAAACTCAAGGACAAGGCATAAGCGACTCCGCTTCCAACAATCGCCGCAGAGGTTGTGCCCATGTGTAAATCAAAGTCCCCACTTATCATCATGGAGTCTAGCCCACTCATCTTCTTAAATTCCTCGCCAACTCCTTTTATGGTGCATACATATTGAGCATCTCTATAATGAAGTAATCCGTTTTCCTTAATAACGGGCATTACATGCGCAACTCCTTCAATTTGCTTTAGGGCAGCAAATGGAATGGCGTCTTCTTTGAAAAATTTTGAATTTTTTGCTTCAATATGGATATCCGGATCAAAACTGTTGTACAATCGAACAACCCAATCTTCCAATCCATTAAACGCAGAAAGTAAAATGACCAATGCACAGGTTCCTACTACAATTCCGCTGATTGAAATTCCCGAAATAATATTTATAACATTGGTACTCTTTTTTGAAAAAAGATAACGAAGGGCTATAAACAGTGAGAAGCGCAAAATTTAATCGTTTTTTAGAAGGCGGTCTATATTCTCCAAATAATCCAAGGAATCATCAATGAAAAATTCCAATTCCGGAACAATGCGTAATTGATGTCTGATTTTTTCTCCGAATTTTTTTCGAATGTCTTTTTTCAAAAGTTCAATCTGCCCAAGAAGCTCTTGTTGATTCGGAACTTTAAACATACTTAAGTATATTTTGGCATATCCCAAATCGGGGCTAATACGAACAGTTGTAACTGTTATAAACGCTCCGTTAAAATAAGTACGGCTTTCTTTTTGGAAAAATTCTGCCATCTCTTTTTGAATTAGACGGGCTACTTTTTTTTGTCGTGTGCTTTCCATTGTTGCAAAGATAACAAAGCAGCAGTGTTATTTTCTATCTTTGGCCAATATACATGAACCTTCTTCCCGGACCTTACCGTTATATTCGCCCGTATTGGACTTTCGTAGGGCTAAATATTTTCTTTAATCTATTGGGAATCATCTTTGGATTGTTCTCAATAACACTTGCTATTCCATTTCTTGGTTTGCTTTTCGGCACCGAACATCCTGTTCAAGCGGAACCCGTTTTCTCCTTAAGTGCCGAGTGGCTCCAGCAATATTTTTATTACCAAATCTCCGATGTCATTGCTCAAAATGGGAAAGAAGCCGCTTTGATGTGGATGTGTATTACCATGCTCATGATGTTTTTATTGAAAAACATTTTCCGGTATCTCGCGATGTTTTTTCTCGCTCCGGTTCGAAACGGAGTTATCATGGATATTCGAAATGCGCTCTATGATAAAATTCTAATCCTCCCGCTTTCTTTTTATTCGAACGAACGCAAAGGTGATATCATGGCGCGCATGACAAATGATGTTCAAGAAATTGAATGGTCGGTAATAGGCGCCATTGAGATGATTTTTCGTGATCCTCCAACCATCATCGTGTATTTGCTGACGCTCTTTATCATGAGTCCGCAGCTTACGTTCTTTTCTTTAATCCTCATTCCAATATCGGCATTGATTATTGGGAAGATTGGGAAAAGTCTAAAACGCACTTCCGATAAAGGAATGAAACGCACGGGAGATCTTCTCACTATTATTGAAGAAACGCTCGGAGGACTTCGCATTATCAAAGCATTCAATGCAGAAGGTACAAGTCGTTCGCACTTTTACGGCACTAATCACGAAGTGCGACGTTTAATGAATCGCATTTATCGAAAGAAAGACCTTGCTTCTCCTGTGAGTGAAGTGTTTGGAGCTACGGTGATTGTTGCTATCATGTGGTTTGGTGGACGTTCTGTTTTAGATGGTTCGGGAAGCCTAAGTCCAGAAATCTTCATGACTTTCATCGTCGTGTTTTCTCAGATTTTACCTCCTGCTAAAGCCATCACGCAAGCGTATTACAACTTGCAAAAAGGAAAAGCTTCATCCGATCGCGTTGAACAGATTTTGCAATCGGAGGTTGCCATTACCGACAAACCCAACGCGAAAGAGATTCTAGGTTTTGAAAAATCAATCATCTATCGAAATATCAATTTCAGCTATGGAAACGAACCGGTGCTCCATAACATCAATATTGAATTGAAAAAAGGGAAAAGCATTGCCTTGGTCGGACAATCGGGTTCTGGAAAATCTACGCTTGCCGATTTGCTTCCTCGTTTCTATGATGCCACGAGTGTAACCGTTGAAATTGATGGACTTGATGTGAAAGAGTGCAGCATTCACAGTCTCCGAAACTTGATGGGAATTGTGAGTCAGGAAAGCATTTTGTTCAATGATTCCGTTTTTAGAAACATTGCACTGGGACAAGAACAAGCCACCGAAGAAGAGGTGATTCGCGCTGCTAAAATTGCCAATGCGCACGATTTTATCATGCAATTGGAAGATGGATATTATACCAATATCGGCGATCGAGGACATAAGCTTTCGGGAGGGCAGCGTCAACGATTAAGCATTGCTAGGGCAGTATTGAAAAATCCACCTGTTTTAATTTTGGATGAAGCCACATCGGCACTCGATACCGAAAGTGAACGTATTGTGCAAGTTGCATTAAGCCGACTTATGGAACATCGAACTTCGCTCATCATAGCTCACCGCTTATCCACCATTCAACATGTCGATGAAATAATTGTGTTGCATGAAGGACAAATTGTTGAAAGAGGAACGCATAAAGAGCTAATTGATAAGAATGGTGCCTACCGTAAATTATTCGACATGCAGTCTTTCTCGTAATTTATATATCTGTAAATCAGTAAGGAATTTATTTATTTTCATTGAAACGTTAATTTCTCTTGTTTTACGTTGCTTTTTGTAGTAGAATTGCACCCGCAAAAATAAATTCCTTGGTAGCTCAGCTGGTTAGAGCATCTGACTGTTAATCAGAGGGTCACTGGTTCGAGTCCAGTCCGAGGAGCAAAACTCATAGTTTATAAGCCACCTGTCCGGTGGCTTTTTTTTTGGCATTGTATCGCATTTGTAACGCAAATGGCCAAAAGGTTTTCTGAATTTGGAATGTAGAATTATTATTAGAACATCCTAGGACCTCACCCCCGGCCCCTCTCCCCGAGGAGAGGGGTGA
>CAXNNF010000223.1:0-3648 GCA_964203455.1 Bacteroidia bacterium | reverse complement strand
CAATGAGAAAATTACGGATAATACAGCCGAATCTTTGATATCGTTAGCTACCGTTGGCTCTACTTTTTGAGATGATAAAATAGTTGGAGCTGCACCTGTGATTGCTTTCAACTCGGATACCAATTTACCCGCAACTATCGAGTCTGCAGACGTAGATTCATCTTCCAACATGTAACCTGTTGTAATTTTCAATTGATCAGAACCTCCGTAAACTTTTACATCTGGCGATTTTTGGAACGCTTTGAAAAGGATTGTACGAGCAGCATCTGTTTGAACTGGCTTATCGAAACGTACAACATACGAACGTCCACCTTCGAAGTCTACCCCATAACCAAATCCTTTGGTGAACATAAATCCAAGTCCAATAACAATTACTGCTAGAGATACAATGTAGAAACGCTTACGTTGGTTGATGAAATCGAAGTTACTTCCACTGAACAATTTCGCTGTCATTGGAATGGAGAAGCTAACTGTTTTGTTACGTTTTCCTAGGAATTCGAATACCAAACGCGTAATGAAAATTGCAGAGAACAATGATGTTAAAATACCAATTACCAATGTGGTTGCGAAACCTTGAATTGGACCCGTACCGAAAATGTAAAGGATAACACCCGTTAATAATGTTGTAACGTTTGAATCGATGATGGCAGAATAAGCTCCTTTGAAACCATCTTCAACAGCTTGTTTGTATGATTTACCACCCGCCAATTCTTCACGAATACGTTCGTAAATCAATACGTTCGCATCAACAGACATACCGATTGTTAATACGATACCAGCAATACCAGGAAGAGTTAAAACAGCTCCTAGAGAAGTCATCACTCCCATCAAGAAAAAAACGTTGGCAATCAATGCAATATCGGCAACCAATCCACCACCGCTGTAATAGAATCCCATAAACAAGAATACCAATACCAAACCGGCTAAAGCAGAAAGTAAACCTGAGTAAATTGCTTCAGCACCTAAAGATGGACCAACAACAGCTTCTTCTACGATACGAGCAGGAGCATCCATTTTACCCGAGTTTAGGTTGTTGGATAAATCTTCCGCTTCTTTGATTGTGAAATTACCTGTGATGGATGAATTACCACCCGCAATTTCGCTTTGCACCGTTGGATAACTGTATACATAATTATCAAGCACAATAGCAACACTTTTTCCAATGTTCTCGCCAGTCATACGCTTCCAAATCCCTGCACCTTCACCATTCATGGCCATAGTTACTTCGGGTTTGTTGTTTAATTGACCGTAACTTAAACGGGCATCGGTAACATATTCACCAGTAAGGCGAGGTTTACCATCGCGTGGAACTTTTATTGCAACTAATTCGAATGCATTTTCTTTCTCATCAAATGGTTTCACACTCCAGAAGAAACGAATGTCTTTCGGAAATGCTTCCTTGATTAATGGCATGTTCAATATTTCATTAACGCGAGATGTATCCTTAGTAAGTGCAATACCTACTACAGGACCCGGACGAAATGTACTGCCTTGTTCAGTTTGGTTAATATTTGGACTTAATACAGCATACAAAGGATTATCTTTCAATGCTTTTGTACGTTGAGCTGCTTGCGAAGTGTCTTTTGTTGATGAGGAATCTGCTTTAGCCATCTTCTCCGCCAATGTCGTCTTCGCAGTATCTTTAACCGCTGCAGCTGTTGAATCAACAGTTGTTGCTGAAGAATCGGTAACTGAAGGTGAAGTTGCAGGTGTTTTTCCTGCATTGTTTAAATCTTTCAGCTTCTTATTTGCAGTTTCTAAAAATTGGAAAGCGTCTTTGTTTTCGAATGTTTCCCAGAATTCTAATTTTGCAGCTCCTTGAAGTAATTTACGAACACGCTCAGGTTCTTTAACTCCCGGAAGTTCAACCAAAATACGATCAGAACCTTCTAAACGTTGAATGTTTGGTTGAGTAACACCAAATTTATCAATACGATTGCGAATAACTGTGTATGCATTATCTACCGAAGATTTCACTTTGGTACGAATAACCACAAGCACTTCTTCATCGGTCATTTTTGAATTCACCAAATCCTTCATGTCTTTGTTACCAAAGAAAGCAGGCGATGAAAGACGTGCGGCAAGATCAGTTTCTTTAACAGCAGAAGCAAATAAATCGATGAAATCGCCACCATTACTTTTCTGACGTGTAATGGCAAGATTCATTGCCTTGGTAAATACTGGATCTGTGCTATTGTTTGATAGAGAACGAACAACATCCGAAACGGCAACTTCTAAGGTTACATTCATACCGCCTTTTAAGTCAAGACCCAAGTTGAGTTCTTTTTCTTTACACTCACGATACGTGTATTTTCTGAAAATTGCGTTGTAAACTACTTCGCTCGCTATGGAGTCGATGTAGGCCTTTTCCTTGATTGGATCGCCGGCTGCGAATTCTTTGGCATCGTTCTCAACACTGCTTGCTTTCCAAGTAAATGAAAGTTCGAACAGGCAAACGAGCGCAAGCATGATCGCGAAAAAGCTAATAGCACCTTTGTTTTGCATTGGATATTGTATAGGATAAATTCTTAAAAATAGGAGCGCAAATATAGAATAACAAATATGAAATAACAATACGCTTTGAATATTCAGAAAATATGCAATATCAGTCGTTTCAGAAAAAACTTCTTTCAATAACATCTTAAACAAATGTCATATTATAGTAAATTCAATTCGAAAATGATTGCAAAAGCCAATCATTCAATTGAAAAATTTAACACCTTTGTTTTATGAAATGTTACTTTTTAGTATTCCTACTCTGCTATTCCTTTTATTCGAATGCTCAAGTAAATCAGACAATCATTGCACTGAATAGAAATGATACTATTTCATGTTTCACAAGTGATTCAGTTCAAATGAAATTTCCCCTAAGTGGCGGGTTTAACTATGTTCAAGCAGGCAAGATTGACTTAAATGGAGACAATGTGCAGGACATTTTATTATTTGACCGTTCGGGAGATCGGTTAACACCTTTAATTTACACGGGAACACCCGGAAATACTGAATACGCATTCGATTATAGCTTGGTTTACTCCTTTCCTAAAACGAAGCATTTTCTCGTTGTTAAAGATTTCAATTGCGATGGAAAATCGGATTTGTTTACCTATGAAAACAGCGGTTTCAAAGTCTACAAAAATATCAGTACCGTTAGCAGTGGATTACAATTCGAGCTGTATTCAGAAAGTCTGCAATCCTATTTTAATCCTGCAACATTGCCAATCTATTGCATTCCTGTTGACATTCCCGTTGTGGAAGATATGGACAACGATGGCGATATTGATTTGATGGTTTTTGGAATTCTAGGTACCTGTGTTGAATTTCATAAAAATACAGCCATGGAAGAACTTGGCCGTTGCGATACACTCATGTTAAAGTTGGAAAGCAACAATTGGGGGGTGTTTACCGAAAGCTTCTCGACTAACGATGTTGTACTAAATGACAGCTGTGATCATCCTTCCGGAAAATACAGTGCTAACCGCCATGCGGGCTCGTCGATGTTGGCGTTTGATTCAGATGGAGATGGCGACAAAGATTTGCTTTTAGGTGATATTGCATACCGAACAATGGTAAAGTTAACCAACGGAGGAACAAGCACTAACGCCCTAATAACAAGTTCACAATCTCCATTTCCTGACAATACCACTTTTG
>CAXNNF010000222.1:0-3650 GCA_964203455.1 Bacteroidia bacterium | reverse complement strand
AGCAGGTTCAATTGTTTATTTTAAAGAATTCAATAATTGAATAAACCCATGAAATTTTGATTTTTTTCTTGTTTTTGAATAGTCAAAAATTAAAGGAAATCCCAATATCCCCTTCCCGGTTGCAATATCACTTTTGATTTTGAGATAGCCGTTTTTCACATGCTTATATTCGTTTAAATACGTTTGTGGGATGATGTATTGGATTTCTGGCTTTAAAATCCTTTATCTGATTACGGAAAAATGATATGTAATATTATCAACACACCTGTTCAAAAAATGAAGCTAAAACTTTGATTTTCTTGTTGTTTTTGGATTGTCGAATTCTTAGGGAACTCGCAATATCCCCTTCCCAGTTGCAATAACGCAAATGATTTTGAGATAGCCGTTTTTTAAATGCTTATATCCGTTTAAAAACGTAATTGTCAACTCGTAATCCGTAATTCCCAATCCGTAATCCGTAATCCGTAATTCCCAATCCGTAATCCGTAACTCCCAAACCGTAATCCGTAATTGAAAATTCGTAAGTAAAAATTCGTAATTCTTAATTGTCAATAGGCTTAATTTTGGTTTTAAATTATTTCGTATCATTTTAAAATTTTCTAATTATATTAAACAAAATTCTAAAAACTCACAATGAAAAAATTCTACTTCCTCAGCTTTGCACTTTCATTAATGCTTAATTTTTCCACCGCCCAGAATACAGCCATGCAGTTCAACGGATTTGATTGTAACGACAATGCAATTGATTTATTTGCAGATCTGGATGCTGGAAAAGCAGTAATACTTCACTTTTTCATGCCCAATTGCGGTTCATGCATTCCGGTTGCCCAAAAAATGCAAGCAATGTCTCAAACAATAAATGCTAGTTATCCTGGAATGGTTAAGGGGTATGCATTTCCTTTCCAAAATTCGACAACATGCAGCTACACTTCAACCTGGGTGAGTTCCAATAATTTATCAAGCCTCTACGCTCCTGTTGATAGTGGTGCGACTCAAGTTGCCTATTATGGAGGTTTTGGAATGCCAACCGTTGTTGCTTTAGGTGGGGCTGATCACCAAGTTTTATTTACAACTCAGAATTTTGTTACTAGTGATACAACAACTATTAAAGAAGCAATACTCAATATGTTTCAAAATGCCAATGGATTGAATGATATCAATAAGACTGGTGATAAATTTCAGTTGTTTCCGAATCCTGCTAATGAATTCTTGAATATTGCAACAATTGAAAAAGGAATCTCAGCACTCCATGTGGACATAACCGATATTACAGGTAAAAATGTTATTTGTATTTCGAACGAAAATTTCAGTAGTTCGAGTATAGATAAATTGAATACATCTCAATTAAACAATGGTAATTATATCGTTAATATTAATTTGAACGGTCAATCATACATCCGTAAATTAATGGTTATTCATTGATTGATAATTAAGTAAAAAACAAAGCCTCTAAAATTTCGATTTTAGAGGCTTTGTTTTTATGATTAAAACTTAGGATTAACCTCTCTAGCGTTCCAAGAAATCGCGTTTGCGTTTTTCTATACCAATCATAAACTGATATGGAGGTTTTCCATTTTCACCATCCACCGAACGTTTTTTAGCATCTAGTTCTCTTACAACTTTATTGAACGTTTCTTCTGCAGCTATTACACTCATGATATTTCTGGTGTAGTTAAAGAAATACCATTTCTGTGACTCGAGTTCAATGTAAAAATTTAAGATGTCACCGCCGCGTTTTTTCACCAATTCGATTTTACCTTTTATTACTTTATTGATTGGTGTTTTGCCGATATTAGAAACCGAAAGCCAGCCCTCTGAGATATAAGAACGGGTTTCTGTGTTCCATTTCATTTCAACATTTGTGAAAACGATTGATTTATTTAACTCATCAGGAAAACGTTTAATAGTTCCTGTGGATGCTAAATCTTTCAATATTCGATCGGACGATTCTTTTCCAATTAATCCGGTTAATGATTTTTTGTAATCGCTCGAGGCAATATCAGATGCTTGCAAACTGCTACTAGCTGCAATGCCTTCTTCAATCATCTTCCAAAGTTCTGATGCAAAGAAAAAGTCAATGGCTATGATTGCTTTAAACTTTGTTTCATCACTTGCAATACTGTGTGATGCTTTCCCAAAAGTTTGAAGTTTAATCTGACCTAAATCTAATCCGAAATTAAGATTGCCTTCACCCGAAACATCGCAATTCGACTGCTTCATGGAAACAAAATCGTCGGCTAATTCAGGATCGGCAAATTTTGCTTTGCTCGTAAGCTGATATTCCTGAGTTGTCTTGTTGAATTTCAATAAACCACGAGAATTCAAGATTTCTTGGTCTCCAGTTTTTTCTTTTTTCGACATGAAAACTGGATAAACGTGCGTTGAATCTTTTACCAAAACGAGACCCGCCATTAGTTTCTCATTGTCTAAGCTTCGCGGAATTGAGTCAACCGGAATTTGGATATCGCTTGGGTCGATGGGTGCTTTAAATTTGAGCCAGTTTTTATTCAAAGTAGCGCAACCGTGAACAATGCGAACACCTCCATCGAATGTTAAGCTTTTATCGGGAGCGAAGAGATTCACTTTGCCTTTGAATTCGAAGTTTGGACTAAAAGTGAAGTTTAACGTTTCATCGATATCTCCTAATCCAATTGTATTGCCTGCCGAATCCTGACTTATTTTGCTGAATACGATCTTCTGGACCTTACCTAGCTCATCTTCAAAGTCGTAGCTTCCACTTGCGGTGTATTTTCGTTTTGCAGTAATATCAATTGTTGCATCGTAAATGTCATGGTATTTCAAGTCGTTATTTGCATTTAAACGCGAATTTTTCAGTGGCGTCATGACTGCATTTCGTTCGATATTAATTTTCTCTTCGGCAGGATAAATAGTAGCGTCAGCAACACGAATCAATTTAACACCGTCGGTTCGGATGGTTCGGTCCGACATGGCATATTTAGCCTTAGGTGCCACAAACGTAATAGAATCTTGATCGGGTCTGATGGAAACGAACCTAGAACCAATCAAATCGATTTCGTTCATAGATGAATTCATATCAACTTCATTTTTATCCATGTACCATCGAAGTTCATCCATGTATGCAATGTATTTGTTGACAGGGAATTCGATATATGAGTCGGCTGAATTGGATTTGAACTGACCTTGACGGTTCTTGAAGCTCACATCGGCTTTTACATTATCGGTTTTGATGGCCACTTCTTTTGTTCCATCATTTTTCGTTTCATCGCGAGCCGTGAAAGCAAACGATGCTGTATCCGATTTGAAATCTTCTTTGCGGAATCTGAAATTCTTGGAAGCTACTTCAGCACTAGCAAATTCAAGCATTCCGGCACCAGTCATTCCTGCTTCACCGATTGAAATTTTTCCATTTAACTTCGATTCTCCAGAATACATCACAATAGCTTTCGAAGTTTGAGCAACTTCAAACTTATTGGGTTGATAAGGCTCCCAATGCAATTTTACATCAGCGGCTTCAACATCTGGGAATTCAACATTTCCTTGTTGTGCGGCTTTTACAGTTAAACTTCGGCATAATGCATTGACTGAATCTGGAAAGAAAACAAAATCGTTAGACTTTGCTGATGTAGTTAAATATTTAATCTCTCCATCACCGCGAAGTCCTTTGTGAC
>CAXNNF010000221.1:0-3660 GCA_964203455.1 Bacteroidia bacterium | reverse complement strand
CTGGTAAATTGTATCCTAAAGAAAGATTGCGCATGCGAGCAAATGTTCCATCGTGCAACCACAGGTCTGTATTTATCCAAGGAGTTCCAGAACCATAGGTCGTTGGTGTGGTTGTGAGAATCGGATACATTGCATTGTCTCCAGCAGCCCTCCAACGGTCAAATTGATCTGTACGATGATTCCAACCATCTGAATCGTATGTTCCTAATTGGCGTTTTGAAGATGAGTCATAAATATCTCCACCTAATGTAAACACCCAAAATATCGATAAATCGAATGCTCCATAACGGAAGTCGTTTCGTAAACCACCAAATGCATCTGGGAGAATACTTCCCGTAGAGGCGCGATTTGCTGGATCCCAAGCAAACGTTTCATTTCCATCTTTATCAAGATAAACAGGCTTTCCTGTTGCAGCATCAACATGGCTAAAACGAACCAGGAAATTATTTCCAATTGGACGACCAACAACAAGACGTGTATCGTTTGTTCCTCCAGAAATAGCCTCTTCGGTGTAATTTCCTAAGCTACTTACTTCGTTGTGGTTTCTTGCAATATTAAAATCTACAGACCACTTGAATTTAGAATCGATAACCTTGGCTTTTATTGAAAGTTCAACTCCGGAGTTTACAATCTCGCCAACATTCGCCCAAGCCCGTGAAAACCCGGTATTCGTTTGTGTTTGAACATTTAAAAGAACATCGCTCGACAATTTATTGTAATAGGCAAATTCACCCGTTATGCGATCTCCCAAAAGACCAAATTCAACAGCTGCATCAATTGTGCGCGATTTTTCCCATCGAATATCTGGGTTTGCTGGATTTCCGGCATCTGGGAATAGGATTGTTTCTCCATTGTATGCATTGGGCGCAGTGTAAAAAATCCCATATTGAGCATAGGAAGGAAAGCTGGAGTTTCCATTTACCCCAAAAGAACTTTTAATTTTAAGGAAGGAGATAATTTTATTATTCTTTAAAAATGCAGCATCTGAAATATTATATCCAATTGATGCGGATGGGAAGAAACCGTATTTGTTGTTTTTACCAAATTTACTAGATCCGTCTCTACGACCTACGATTTCGGTGTAGATGCGCTTTTTAAAATCGTATCGAATACGTCCAAATTGAGAGAGAAAATTCCATGAGTCGAACGAAGAGCTTCCGCTTGGTACAGCAGCAGCATCATTTACTGTAAGAAAACCAGCAGCGTTCAGTTCGTTTTTGGATCCCGCGAATCGTTTGGTGTCGGAGTTTTGATATTCAGTTCCAGCCATAAAGCTGAAATTGTGAATCTCATTAATAGATTTCAAATAAGTAACTACGGCGTTTAAATTGAAGTTAGCAACATCAAAACTGCTTCGATATGCTTTACTCAACAATGGGTTATTTGAGTCATAACCGGCTTTTTGAAATTGGTTTTCTTCCCAATGCATATAATCGATAGATCCCGTTCCATTAAAATACAAATCTTTTATTGGATTCAATTCTAAGGAAAGGCTATTTATAGAACGATTTTCAGTTGTTTGCCAATCTCGAAGCTCTCTGTTTGCAACAGGGTTTCGACTGATATCATTGCTAGGTAAAAAGAAGTCGCCTGCCTTGTGAATTACCTTACCGTCATCGTTTAATACATCGTTTTGATAATAAATAGGATAGATTGGAAGCGCAGTAGACATTGCTGCCCCGAGACCTCCGCTCCAAGCCATTCCTTGTCTAAAGTTAACCCCTTCAGAAATAGAGCTAGATAAAGAAACCTTTCCCCACTTAGCAAATTTATAATCGCCGTTTAAGCGACCTGCTGTTCGTTGGTAGGCGTTTCCTTTCATGTATGATTGATCGTTTTGTCTTGATAAACCACCATACACATTGTACTTCTCAGCTCCTTTTGAAATCCCCAAATCGTAATTTTGTTGATACCCTGTTCCAATAACTTCTTTCACCCAGTCTGTATTGGTATTTCTTGCATCTTCCATAGAAATATTTCCCGGCAAAGAAGGCGTTCCTGTTTTTCCATCATTTACCCAAGCTTCTTCGAACATCTGAAGAAACTCAGTGTTGTTCATCATATTGGGTAATGCCGTTGGGCGACTAATTCCTTGGCGGGTAGAAAAATCCACGTGGATTCCTTTGCGCTTTCCGCGTTTTGTGGTAATTAAAATAACGCCATTCGATCCACGTGAACCATAGATTCCAGTTGCGGCAGCATCTTTTAAAATTTCTACAGATTCGATATCGTTCGGGTTAATGGTTGCCAACGGGTTGTTGTTTGATGCGCCATTGTTCCCATTTAAAAAATAGTCTTGCGTGATCGGAATTCCATCAACGACATAAAGTGGATCGCCACCAGCAGACACAGATGCAACACCACGAATTCGAACTGATGAGGCGCTACCTGCGGCTCCAGACCCTGTAATTACTTGAAGTCCTGAAACCTTTCCTTGTAGGCCATTTTCAAAGCTAGGGGTTGGTACTTCGGTTAATTCTTTTCCGTCGAGTTTAACAATAGAGCTAATTACATCTCGCTTTCTTTGAACACCGTATCCCACAACAACCATTTCGTTAAGACTGTTTGCGTTGGGTGTCATTCTAATTTTTACATCAACATTTTTGTCTTTAACAACGTCAAATGTTTTAACCACTTTCGAATAGCCAACGAAGGAAAATTCTAAAACGGCTTTTCCAACAGGAACATTATTTAATTGGAATTTTCCATTGATATCCGAAACCGTTCCTATGGTTGTTCCTGAAATTCGAACAGCCGCACCAATCATTGATTGATTTGTTTCGTCTAAAATAGAACCCGAAATGGTTTGAGCAAACGACGGAACTTTAATCAAACAAAGGAAGAAGATACAGAGGCGTAAAGGTTTATTCATATTGAAACGAGTTGCAATTAGTTTTTAATAAGTTTTCCGCTGTGTGTTTTATTATCAATGTTCAGGGAGTAAAAATATACTCCAGCATTTAATCGAGCAGTACTAAATTGAAATTCTTTAGAATCGTCTAGAGTAATAGATGTTGATTGTAAAGCAATTCTACCCGTAATATCGCGTAAAGTAAATGTCGCTTTTTCTTTAGGTTTTTCGTTAATCCGAATCGTAATGGATTCATTAAATGGATTTGGAAAAACATTAATGAACGATTGATCAACGATTGTGTTAACGGCATTGGGTTCCAATGGAAAAATGTTTGCAGGAGGAACGATGCGGCGATCTAAATAAACGTGGAACTCTCCAGGTGCATATGAAAATGCGTTTCCAGGGTTATTCAAATCAAGACTGTCGTCGTTAAGATAGTCGTACCATACTCCTCCAAAAGGGAAGTTCGGGTTCATTTCCTGACCAACCACATCAAAATTTCCAGCGATTACGCAATTAAAGTCATTACCCGTAAATCGAATAACTTTTTCATATAAACCAAGATCCATGAATAAGCCCAAGTCACGCATTTGCGGCTGAGTTTTTTTCAAATAGATGAGTTTGCGATATACATCGAACAGTTCTCGTCGGCTACTATCTTGGAAATACTCCCAACGAAGGGGCTTGTTAGATGTTCTACAATCAGCACTGAATGTTCCATCGCCGCAATCGGTTATTGAAACATCATATCCAAGTTCGCCAAATTGCCACAACATTTTAGGACCTGGGAGCGGAATGAAAAAAGC
>CAXNNF010000220.1:0-3666 GCA_964203455.1 Bacteroidia bacterium | reverse complement strand
CGCTGCTCGTCTCACTCACCGTATTAAAAACTACTTTTCCCTTTCTCTCAATAAATTTAGGAAGGCCTCTTTCCTTCGTGGTAAACTCTTCAATTCTGGATTGAACCGCTTGGTAATTTTGGTCGAAAACGAATACAATCCTTGCCTGAGAAAGGGCCGTTGAAATAAATGAAATTATGCAAACTATTGTAAATATTATTCTCATCTTCATATTATTTGGGGTTGCATTGGAGACTGATATTATCTAGAACCAACATTTTCTTAACCTTACCATCTGAGCCATAAATTTTCACTTCGGCTTTGAACTTACGTTCATTGTTAATTTTTTTCAATTGGGTTCTCAAGTCAAGATTAACGGAAGTTCCCGAAATTTTCTCAGAATATGAGTAATCATTACCAGCGCAATCACCCGAACACTTAATATCAAATTGATATTCCAAATTTTCCCCGTTCGAAGTTCCTGGCCAATAGAATTGAGTGCTTCCATTTGCGGCAATCATACTTAATTTAAAAGAACTGTAATCTGCCTTCGCCGCTGTTTGGGTAATGACGGGGCTTGCTGTAATCACAGTCGCAGCGTTATTGTTTTTTCCTGGAGGTTTGGTATCCTTACCGATATTTCCGCCACTACCATCGCCCTGACCGGAATTCTGATTTGTTGTATTGCCGTTTTTGTCACTTACCCCATTTTTAGGATTAGTCGGATCATTTACATTTATCGGATCGCCACCCTTTTTGTATGTAGTATCATTTTTTGGCAAATCTACTGGAGGTTGGACAACTGCCACCTTCTTTGACTCAGGCCAAACCAAAAACACCACAAGACATACTATGACTAAAACAGCAGAAATTGCAATAATTTTTTCTTTGAGGTGCTTTACCCCCCCTTTTTTGCCGAAAAAACTGCTTCCGCCTTGGTTTGAAAAATCTGCTCTCATTTTTTTGAATTATATTTTTTTATTATGGCCTTTGAATCAATTTTAATTTCTAAACAATCAAGAACCAGCTTTGAATTCGCCTCAAAAGTTGTTTTGACCACATCATACTGACTTTGAAGGGTTCGTAACTTAATTTTGTCCGTAGTATCCGCTTTGCTGATGTTTTCAGATTTCACTGACAATTCATAGATACTTTTAAACCAAGGATTTAAAAGCTCTATTTTATCAGGTGCCAATGCCAATTTCTTCAAATACTCCAGTTCATTCTTCACAGAATCTGCTACATTATCCACTTTAGCCACAGGAACATCTCCACCTTGGCTTGGGGGTTGCGCTCCCTTTTTCTCTTCTGGAGCGGTAATCATTAAATAAATACACAATCCAAATAAAATAAATCCAAAAACGACACTTATTGCCAAATACTTCTTGAATTTACTTATTTGCTTGGCCTTCGAATTGAGTTTATTATGAAGATTGTTAATTTCAGCCTGATCATTTGTAGGAAGACTCTTCTTTTGAGGATTCATTGCTTGGTTCCTCTGTTGAAGGGCTTGATACTCTCTATTTCTTTTCTCTTCCGCCTCTCTTTGCTCCTGCTCTATCTTTCTTCTCGCTTCTTCCTCTCTTTGCTCTTGCTCCCTTGCTCTCTTTAATTCGGCTTCTCTTATTTCTCTTCTGCGTTTAACAATATCAATCAATTTACCTCCTTCCATTGCGAATAAACGCGCTCCATCGGAATATTGATTGTAATAGCGCTCCACATGTTTGGCGTCCACAGAAAAATACACTCGACTTCCCAACCCGTTGGTGTTAGTCATCAAATCAAGATCAGAGAAAGATTTTAAAACTATGTAATCTATTGAACCTCCAACCGCAGATTTCGCATCCGCAAATTGAAAACTTTCTGTGCTATATTTCTTAGCAAAAGCATTAAAAACTCGAATTGAATCATCCTTAAAATTAACAGCTTTAAACTTTTTCCTGTCCAGCGAGACGTTACAAAATGCTTCGTATAGGGCCTCTAACAGTTCGAAATTAAACTGACTAATTTTAATATCACAATCACCTATAATTCCCACCCCAATGGTACTTCCCTCTACTCGACTACTGGTGTGCGCTTGGGCATAGCCGTAATATTTCAATAGGGTCCAAGTCTTGCCGTTTTTGTTAAAAACGTACTTTCCTATCATCTCTGAATTCTCAGCACTATCAGTCGTGAGAAAACGGGTTTCCAACAATTCAAAATCTGGGAAGTTCGAATCGAAATCTGAAGCGTATCCATTAAAATCGAAAGCCTGAATGTCGAACGCCTCAGATTTGCCGAAAAAAACTAAATACTTCATATTTTAAGAAAATAATTTATCCCAAAAAGACTTCTTATCTAAATCTTCATTCGCGCATACTTTGTATAAACTCGCCCAAAAATTTCTTGGATATTCATCGTTTCTAACCACCAGTTGAGCGGACACATTTCCTGCATCATCCTCGCTCTCTAAAACTTTACCCGCAGAATAGTGACCCCAAATAACATTTTTATCTTTTATCAGTCTATAAAGAGATGGCCTGTTGTTGGATATAAAATCCTCAACATCCATCGTAGAATCAGGATTTTTATCCCACTGAGAAACCACAACGTAAAACATGCTGTTGTTTAAGATTTCAGGCTGAGACATTTGTAAGAAATTTACAAAATCGAAATGCAATTGGTCTTCCAATTGATGATTTTGATTCGCAGAAACCCCTCTACCACTTCCCGGACTGTATGGCGTAATGAGTGTAAATATGATTGGTGATTTATCAATCTTCAATCCTTCTAATACAGCACGAATTCTCGCTGGAAAAGCGCCTGTGTTTTCTGTTTTTATATTCTTAATATCCTCACCGGCTAAATCTAAAAAACACATTTTATGCTGAGGAAGCTTTTTATTGTTGGGAGTAATTTTTAATCCAAAAATATCCAACGACCCTTTTTGGGTAACTGCATTCAACTGCCCTCTCTCGAAATTAATCACCATGCGGTCCAACGTTTTCAGACCTTCGGCAAAAGGATAGTTCACTTCGAAATTGCAACTAAATAGTGATCCTTCTCCTGATTTTGCATATCGCATCAATGAGGAAAGGAACATAGACTTACCCGCACCGGGGAAACCAATTGGGATAATGGTTGTGTAGTTTGCTCCAATATCTACAAATTGCACTCCGATTTCATGCATTGATAAATTAGAAAGAAATCTCGTGCTTGAAGATTTTGCCGAATCAGCGCTAGCTGGAGGGGTTACAGCAGGTACTGAAGTAATCGCTGAAGCATTCTCCAAGTCAGGACTTCCAGTAGGAGATACAGAATTTTGCACAGGAACATTATCTACCCCAGCATTTATTACATTTTGAGACTTTGACTTTTCGTCATCCGCTTCATTCATATCAAAAGAAACTTTACTCATATCAATTGTTGTTGTTTAAGAATTAAAATCACGTCCAAAAGTTACTTTTTTCGGCTTATCCTCTCCGTCTTTTTTACGAATAAGCATATAGATTCCAAGCGGAACGATGAAATCGATAAACATTACGAGAATTAAAATTCCCCAGGTATCTAGCTTTCCGATTCTCTTTCCAACCGAATCCATGGTGTGGTTAAACTTACCCATCTCCTTAGATTTCGGGAATAACAACTCAGCTTTATCATCTGGGTTCAAAACCTTCATGCGTAAAACTTCCTCTTTACCTGTTT
>CAXNNF010000219.1:0-3667 GCA_964203455.1 Bacteroidia bacterium | reverse complement strand
AATAATGTGCAAAGCAATGAAATTCAAAAAGCCCCAGAGAAACCCAATTTAACATGGGAACAGCTCTACCCTATTCTGAAAAACAATTTGCTCCAGACCACTTGTGAGCCCTGTGTTATAGCTGAAGAAAATGAAACCACATTGAATTTGAATTCAAGAGAATCAGATTCTTTCCTTAGTGGTTGGGACTATAATAAAAACGATCTAAAGATAGCTGATATTGATGGCGACGGCATTGCTGATTACACCATTGAAATGTTCAACTCTGGCGGTGGATGTGGAGGCCAGGTTGGAATAAGTGAAAGGTGGACACTATTCGGATCAAGACCAACTACCTTTATTAATACACATGTAATTCCTTATCGCTCTGAAAGTGGCAATTGGGAGAAGGTCTATTGATTTTTATTGAAATCTGAAAAAAACCAAATTCCACGTGTTTTTCTCGTCGAAAAACAAGAGCTTTCCTTAAAAAATTCTGTTCATTAAGAACATCAAGAAAGTATCTTTCAGTTTAATACATGCTAAATGCGAAAATTACTTTTTATCATTGCCCTAATTTCGAATTCAATCGGGTATGCTCAACCGACAAATAAAGCTGATTACTTCAATGAATTAAAACAACGTGATGTATCTTATTTATTCATTCACCCATATTGGGAATTCGATGAGAACCAACCCATAGGATATCTTGGAAATAATTTTGAGAGACTTCGTATTAAATTTATTTCGGTAATAAAAAACCCTTTAGATCCAACTGAATATTTGATTTATGGCAAATCTAAAGTAAAAAATAACATTTGCTCTTTTCAAGGCAAATTGACAATCGATCGTTCAATAACATTTAATGAAGACGATGATACCCTGACCCTATTCGGAGAATTATCAGGACATTACACTTTATTTGAAGATCAAAAGCAACCGGGGACTGGAATATTCAAAGGAGTCTTCGAGACCTATTTCTCATTTGGAGAAAACAACGAGATTGTATACGGTAGTTTAACAGACTACTCAACCAACCAATTTGAGGGCAACTGGACAAACTATAAAACTCTGAAATCTATAAAATGCAATTGGGGCGATTACAGAATTCCGGATTCAAAGAATCTTGATATTGGAGAGGGGGAATTTGTCCCATCAGATAATTACAAAAATCTCGGATGGGAATCATATTTAATTAATCTTGGCAAGAGTATTGAAGGTGTTGAAAATAATCGCAATAAAGAACTTGAAGCAATTCGAATCGAAAAAGAAAAATGGTGGATTGACAACAAATAAATTCCCCAGATTATAATCAATTGGCATTCGCTAAAAGTACTGTTTTACTGAATCAAATAAAAAGAGCACGATACGTCGTGCTCTTTTTATTTGTTAACGTGATCTTAATCGATTTCGCAAACTATTTAGATTGTCCTTTGCGCCTTCCGCCATGTCATCAATTCTTCTATCGGTTGGAAGCGCTGCTAAAATTTTCTTCTTTACCCAATCCTTTAATGCATCCAAATCTTGGGTAATTATTATCTCGGCTAACTCGCGGGCATCTGCAATTACTGACTCAAACCAGGTGCGAGCTTTACTTTGATCGTTACCAAAGGAATCTCTCGCTAGCATAGAAATAATTTCCTCATCCTTGCCATCCTCGTGCAACCAAATAATGATTTGGAAAAATTGGAGCCTTTCAGCTTCCGAAGAAAATGCAGGATTCTTTTTAATCAAGTAAGCATTAATCTTCTCTTCGTGCTTCTCATAAAATTCAATTGCTTTTTTCAACTTTCCATCATAGCTGTAATCGCAGTTCCAATTTTTAATACTGCCAGGAGAATGCTTATTCACATCTGTGCAATATGTAGGAACTTCAATTACTTTCTCCTCGCC
Source organism: Bacteroidia bacterium (assembly GCA_964203455.1). Taxonomy (GTDB): domain Bacteria; phylum Bacteroidota; class Bacteroidia; order M30B66; family M30B66; genus CALQRR01. The sequence goes on along the minus strand of CAXNNF010000219.1, from coordinate 1,795 downwards.
TTTCTTCAGAGTAATTGTTTCAATGCCTTTTGCCGTGATCAAATCTTGCGAGTTCTTATCTGGATTTTCGAAATACAATCCTGATGGTAAATTCACTTCAACAGTGCCCTCAGATTTATTTGAAACTCGAACTTGAATACTCCTAAATGTGCCAATTCCATCAGCTTCAATTGAAACGATTTTCTTTGAATCTTCGGTAAGATTCTTAATCACAATTACAGGTGGATTTTCTGTCTTGCCATTTGGCGGGCACCCAGTTAGCAAAAACATGGACCAAACCAAGAGCGAGGTTACTTGCAGTGAATGTTTCATAAGCTTTAAGTTTTAATTGAGGTTCAAATATTATACGCAGAAGAAATACTAAATATTGCCCTCCCGAATAAATCTATCCTGAATTAAATCCTAAAGTCTCAATCTCTATTACGCACCGCAATCACAATCATCTATGTACAAAAGATACCATGCTCCGTTCCACAGCACAAAATAGAGATCTTGAATAATCCAGTTGTCGTGAAGAATTTGGACATTCATTTTTTTCAATGGCTTGTATTTTTTAGGAACAGGTATAGATGTATCGTCATCCATATTGTAATCCGCTGGAAGATTCTTTATTTCTTTAAAGTACACTCCATCATTTGATGATGAAGGCTCACAAAAACCTTCTTTTGGACTTTTATTCGAAAAAAAACTTAATCCTGATATATCTGGATTTATGCTTTGTGAATCGTCTAAGCCATAATTGTCTGAAGTATATAAATTACAATATATCCCCGCATTCCAAAACCTCCCAAAACCAAGCTCTTCGTCAATGTATTCTTGCAGCAACGGAGATGAGGTATAAACCAATCTATTGAAGTCTTTTCCTGAATATACATCTTCTAGAAATTTCTTGAGGAACACTTCAAAATTTGTTGAGAACCGGTCAGAGGTCTCCTCCTTCAAAACGGTCGATTCAGTTGGTTCAGTGGGCTTTGTCACTTGCTGCGTGGGAATGGGTGCCGGTGACGAATTATCGGTGCAATTGCTAAATAGCAGTGCCGAAATGAATAAAAATTTCGCAACTCGCCACGTCTTGTTCTTACCCTTTAACATATTTTTTATTGTGATTTATTTGTTTACACTTCCTATATTTCTATAGAAATCATTTTTACTGTAATTTTCTAACCCTTCATATTCTGCGATTTCCATAGTCTCTACCCTCACATCTTCCCATCTCCTCACAATAAATTTATTGTCCTCTATGACTATTGTAAGTTTCTCAATATTCACTATTGCTCCTGTTTCGTCAAGAACGTATTCAACAGCTGTCAACACTTCGAAAGAACCTGAATGCTCTTGTATCTCAATGATGCTCTCTAGATAAACATCATAATGATAATGATAACTATCACCTGTTAGGTTTTCTAGGCGTTTTTTGGAGAAAATTGATTTGCTATTTACACACGAATAAAATTCACTGGTATTAAATTTCACATCGCCTTCGTTATATGCCCGTTCATTCATTTCTTTTGACAATTCCAATGACGAATAAAACTTCCTGACGAAATCCTCTACGTCACTTTTTGTAAATGAGTCTTTTGGAGACGGCTTAGGTTCTGGTGCCGGTCTAGGATCGAGTTCTGGATGCGGCTTCGGACCATCGAAACATGAGTCACAAGAAACTATGATTAAACAAGCCAAAAGACTAAAGGCGATGGTTGCAAATGATTTTTTCATAATATAGTTTTTTTTTTGAAACGACTGATCGATTTAATTATTTCTCTTTTGCTTTTTATTTTTTGTGTGTATCAGAAAG
>CAXNNF010000218.1:0-3677 GCA_964203455.1 Bacteroidia bacterium | reverse complement strand
AAAAATCAAATTGACCCTCAAAAAATGGAACAATTGAGAGGTTATGGAAAAAGTTTAATTGTGCAAGGTTCCTTTTTATTTCTTTTTGACGCCTGTTTTTACGCAATTGCTTCCAGAAATTCAAAAGATTTGCAACGTGCAGTCTCTTTATTTTTTATCACTCCATCGGGCATAGGAATACAAAAAACATTTTAACCAATTCTTACTCAAAATTGAAAGATTAAAAATTCTTTAATCTATGAAATTTCACTTTTTAAATAAGGTTAATTAGCTTGCAGCGATTCTGAACTATGGAAAACCAGTTTACCCGCTTCGATCGTTTATTCCGATTTTCTCCTACCTCATTATTTTATACTTTATTGGCATGTTCGTATTTCATTCCGAACATGAATATTCCATTATTCCCGCACATCGAAAACCAAATTGGAGAAGCCAGTTTGCATGGTATCGACATTGCATCAAGAGTTTCCGGAATTTATACGTATTTATTCATTTTCGTAATTTGTTGGATTACGGCCAATTATATTTTTTCATTTCCTGTATTTAAACCCAACGACATCCAATACGGATTTAATTCAACCATTTCGCGAGCGGGTTGTGTTCAGGTTATTGCAGGATATTTCATTCCTTCTTTAATTCCCATTGCTGGATTATTTGCTGCCGTTCATGTTGGAATTTTCATTTGCGGAAAACTACCTAATAAATCGGCACATACATTATCGGCTCCTTTAGCAGCAGCAATTACGCTAATGATCTGGTTGAATATCATATGGATAATTGGATTTGTTTTACCCGCTTGGCAACATTTTGTTTTTTGGACGATCTGCTTCACGTTCTTTCTTGCTTGGATCGAACTTCGATTGTCACTTCAATTAGATAGCGTATTAAACTGGACTTTTATTCTTGCTTTTAGTGTGTTAAGTCCATTTATAGTTACTGAAATTCATTACTTTATTTATGTTAATTCTGGGTTTTATATAGCACCTATTTTGCTGTATGTTCTGTATTTATCCATCTTATTTCTTTATGCCTTTTTCCTCCAAAAGAAAAATAAACTACGCAGGTTTCGACCAATTGTTTTCAAACATATTTGGTTAATCATTGCATGTGGACTCTGTCTTCAAACATTTTATCATCCATACGGAACTGCATCTTCCGAGTTATTTGAATTAGCTAACCGAGCAACTCCACTCATGGAAGCTCATTTTTTCAATGTGTTTCCTCTAATACATAAAGCTTCTTCTCATTTTGTTTCTGATTATGGATTCGGAATTTTGTATGAAATTCTAAATGGATATCAAGGTTTAGACTTTCTTGTTTTTGATATTTTCGAACCCATTCTTTGGGTAATTGTTTCCTTTCAATTGGTTTACTCAATTACCCGAAAAACATTATTTGCCTTTTATTTCGCTGCACTTTTTCCATTTGCAGATGCGGCTTTGTCACCTTATTATTCGCTCGCATTGATTCCATTATTGATTTTGATTTCAGAATGGAAATCTCCCAATACACGCAATGCTTGGTATTTTGGAATTAGTTCGGTAATGCTGATGCCCTGGCGTGCAGATCTCGCTTTTGCACTTGTCTTTTGTTTAGTAGCCGTTTTGGGAATGTGTATTTGGCTGAGGAAAATCAATTGGCGATTTCTACTACCTACGATTTATTCTTCATTTGTTTTAGCTGCTTCTCTTTGGACATTTTGTTATATTAAACATATTGATTGGCAGCACAATTTAACTTCCACACTCGATTATCTATCTTCTTCTCAATCATACGGATTGAGTAATTTGGGAGATATTTCAAGTATTGATTTTATTTGGCAACATTTTCTTTTACCTCTTTTAATTATTGGATGTATTCTTCTTTCAATCAAAGAACTTCTATCTAAAAGCAAACAATCTCGCAATCATATTTCTTGGTTGATTGTACTATTCTTAAGCATCTTTTATTTAATTAATTTACCAAGGGGAATTGTGCGACACGGTTTTGCTGAAGGATACGATAACTTTTTATCTTCATTTGCATTTTTCATTATTCCACTAACAATTGCTTTAAAATTACCGTTTCGAGAATCAGGTCGTTGGATGACTTGGCTAGCCATGTTATTTTTTGTAATGACGTTTTTACGTTTTCCAAATAGGAAGCCAGAATCGGGACTTTTACTGGCTGGAATGAATTCGCCCGTTCAAATGAACAACATCCCTACTAAGCTCGATGTACGATTAAAAACGGATAAAGTAAACATTTCGCCTGATGTTTTTGCATTGGCCGAATTCCTTAAAACAAATTTGCATGGAAACGAAACTTTCATAGATTTTGGAAATACGCCCATGCTTTATTTTTATGCAGAAAAGCAGGTTCCTTCTTTCTTTTACCAAAGTCCTCAAAATGTACATTCCATTACCTTGCAAAAAGATTGGATTAAGCGATTAAAGGATTACAATGTTCCACTATTGTTATTTCGGCATTCACCTAAAAATTGGTGGGATGCAACTGATGATGTAGCCAATGAATTACGTCATTATATTATGGCTGAATATTTTTACAAAATGTATACGCCTTGGAAACGCATTCATGGTTACGAAATTTGGCGGAAGAATACGACTGCCAATATCCTTCCAGACTCTTTATCAAAAACATTTGAAGACCGCAATTGGGAGCGAATCAATGTGGATAAACATCCCGCATTTTGGAGACCATTATCAAATTCGAAAAAAGTATTGAAAATAAGTACTGATCAAGTGTATCCAAACTTTAGATACTGTAAAATACCCGATAACTCTATTAAAAAACCGGCATTGTTCGAATTTACTTTTATTAATAAAGCCAAACTTTTAAAGCATGTTGAGCTTTACTTTGTAAAAGACTCAAACGATTTTGGTGGACTAGATTTATCCATTTTACCGAATCAAGAAGCGCATTATGTTGTGCGTCCTTCCATGATGTGGAGTTGGTGGAAAGTAGATTTAAACTACATCCGATTGCAACTTGGCGATTCGGTGAGTATTAAAAGTGCAGAATATTCAATTCCAACCGATTAAGAATGAATACCCGCATTCAAATTGGTATTGATAAAACATTCGGTTCTTTTTTGAACATCTTACTTTTTGGTATAGTTCGATTATTTGGAAAAATCTTACGAATTAATCACGATTTAAATCGTCCTTTTCAACGCATCGTTGTTTGCAAATTAAAAGGAATGGGAAGTATTGTTCAAGCATCTGCATTGCTTGCCACACTTCGAAAAAACTACCCTACCGCAGAAATTATATTTGTTAGTACTGAGGCAAACAAAAGCATTTTAAACTTTTATGGGGATCAAATAAATGGAACAGTATTAATTCAGGATAATTCTATTTTCCAATTAATTAAAAGTTCAATTTCTGCTTTGTGGAAACTTTGGAAGTTTCGCCCTCAAGTGTATATCGATATCGAAGTGTATTCGAATTACAGCAGCTTACTTTGTACGTTAAGTGCGGCTAGCAATCGTTTCGGATATTACAAAAGTGATAAAAACTACCGCAGCGGTTTATATACACATTTGATGTATTACAATATCAAAGCGCCATTGTCGGAAATCTATCTTCAAATGGCGCGAATTCTTCCGATTAAAGAAGTTGATCACGAATTAATTCCTTTGATTTTATCGAATGAAATTCAATCGAATTCGATTCAGA
>CAXNNF010000217.1:0-3681 GCA_964203455.1 Bacteroidia bacterium | reverse complement strand
TTGGATTGAATAAGCGGAATCCGGAATTCTACGATGCGTATCGAATCAATATCAACACAGGCGAACTGACCATGGTTGGCGAAAACCCGGGGAATATTACCGGCTGGCAAACCGACAATGCAGGAATTATTCGCATTGCAACAACAACTGATGGAATCAATACCGGCGTTCTGTATCGTAATTCCGAAAAAGAGCCATTCAGCGAACTCATCACGACTAACTTCAAAGAGTCGTTTAGTCCATTGTACTTCGATTTCAATGATAAAACACTACTTGTTGCTTCAAACATTGGACGCGACCGCACTTCCATTGTACGATTCGATCCAATTAAAAAGAAAGAAATTTCGACTTTGTTCGAGCATCCCGAAGTAGATGTAAGCAACGTTTTAAGAAGCCGCAAACGCAAGCTAATTACTGGTGTTGCTTATGAAACCGATAAAAACTATTACCAGTTTTTCGATAAGCAACGTGAAGAATTGCAATACAAACTAGAAAATAAATTTCCGGGTTATGAAGTTGGGCTGAGCGGACAAAACCGCAACGAAGACAAATTGCTTATTACCGTAAGCAGCGACCGTTCTTATGGAAGTTATTATTTTTATGATTTAACAACTGGCAGTTTCAGCAAATTGTCCGATATCAGTCCTTGGTTGAAAGAGGATGATTTGGCGAAGATGAAACCCATCAAGTACATTGCCCGCGATGGCAAAGTAATCAATGGCTACCTCACTTTACCCATAGGAGTTCCAGCAAAGAATTTACCTGTAATTATCAATCCGCATGGAGGACCTTGGGCCCGCGATGAATGGGGTTTTAATCCAGAAGTGCAGTTTTTAGCAAATCGAGGATATGCCGTTTTGCAAATGAATTTCAGAGGTTCGGTGGGTTATGGTAGAAAGTTCTGGGAAGCCAGTTTCAAGCAATGGGGAAAAACCATGCAGGACGATATTACCGATGGAGTAAACTGGATGATTTCACAAGGATTTGCAGACCCTAAACGCATTGCAATTTACGGAGCATCCTATGGCGGATATGCAACATTGGCGGGCATCACACTCACACCCGATTTATACGCTTGCGCAGTTGATTACGTGGGCGTTTCCAACTTGTTTACGTTCATGAGCACCATTCCGCCATATTGGAAACCCTATTTGGAAATGATGTACGAAATGGTGGGCGATCCTGAAAAAGACAAAGAACTGATGACCGCTGCATCGCCTGTTTTCCATGTCGACAAAATTAAATGTCCACTGTTTATTGCCCAAGGAGCAAACGACCCACGTGTTGCAAAAGCTGAATCGGATCAGATGGTTGAAGCGTTGAAAAAACGAGGCATCGATGTTCCCTACATGGTAAAAGACAATGAAGGTCATGGATTTGGAAACGAAGAAAATCGCATGGATTTTTATAAAGAAATGGAGCGCTTTTTTGGAAAATACCTGGGCGGAAGCGTTGGGAAGTAAATTTCATTAAACCATTTCACCAAAATTAAATCTGTTCCGACATTATCAATAAATTGAATAAATCATTAGTTTTGAGTGAAATTTACAATGTTATGAAAATCAAATCGCTTGCTATAGTTGCCATCCTATCTGTGTTTTCCAATCAATCGTTTGGGCAAAGCACTTTTTCTCAGATCACCTCTTTGTTTCAAACAAATTGCACCATTGGATGTCACAATGCTAGCGACAATTCTGGAAATTTGAACTTAACAGGAACTAATTCAGAAGTATATAGCCGCATCGTAAATGCTGTACCAACAAATCCTGCTGCTGCTGCAAAAGGTCACAAACTCGTTCGTCCAGGATATCCTGACAGAAGTTTTCTTTACCGTAAATGCAATGCAGAACTGTACCCAACCGATGGATTAACAGGTGCAAACGAAGGCAATTCCATGCCGGATTCTTATCCTCAAGGTCAATTAGAAAACCAGCAAATCGAACTCATTCGTCAATGGATTTATAAGGGCGCACCTTTAACCGGCAATGTGGTAGATACCAGTTTGATTAATGAGTATTATACCGTTGGAGGAATAAACAGCATTCCAACACCACCTCCCGTTCCTACTGAAGCAGGTTCTTTTCAATTGCATCTAGGAAAGATTTTCTTGGCACCTCAATCGGAAGCCGAATATTTTATCAAGTACGATTTGGAATTACCCGAAAACATTCAAGTAAACCGCATCGAAATGGTGATGTCACCTCAAAGTCATCACTTTTTATTGTACAAATTTCTACCTGGTCAAGATGCTTCATTTGTTGATGGACTTCGTTTGCAAAATCCAACGAATGGATCTGGATCATCAGGGACTTCATCAACTATGATTAACGCTTGGCAAATTTCGTTCGATACGAATCTTCCAGATGGAACTGCTTACATCTGGCCAACCGGAAGTGTATTGGATATGAATTTTCATACGAAAAATTACAGCCTCGATTCGGTTCTGGCAGCAGAAGTATATTTTAATGTCTACACCGTTCCTAATACCCAACCAATGGAAGTGATGTATTCGGATTTAGTGACCGACGTCAACATTTTCATTCCTGCCGACAATGCACCGCATACATTTACACAAGCCGATTATACAACAAGTGCGACGCGCTATTGGAATTTGTGGCAGCTAACATCGCATACACACAAATACGGAACCGATTTCGATATTTATAAACGCAACGCCAACGGAACACAAGGCGATCAGATATACGAAGGTTGGTACAACACCGATTACACGTTTAACCAAGGATATTACAGTTTTTCTCACCCGCCGGTTCGACAGTTTTCGCCATTAGAACAAATAAATCCGAGAGATGGATTGATTCAAAAAGCAACATTTCGAAATAGTGGAAATAGCTTGGTGTATTTTGGTTTAACTACCAACGACGAAATGAAACTGTATTACGTCCAATACACGCTTGGTGATTTAATAAATCCAACTGGAATTGAAACAAATAGTTCCTCCGCATTTTCTATTTACCCGAATCCTGCAGAAAATACATTTACGATTCAGTTCAACTTAGAGTCGGAAAGCAATGTTGAGATTATGCTAAGCGACATTTCAGGGAGAACAATCATGCAAAAAAACTTTGGTAAATTAAGTTCCGGGAATCAAAACATTTCGATTGACACCGAACTTTCGGATGGGATTTATTGGGTGAATGTGATAAGCAAGCAAGGCAATCGAATCCATAAGATTTGCATTCAACATTAATCTTCTAGAATCAAGAGTTCCATTGCTCATTAAAAGATGGATATGACATTCGAATGAGCACCAAATTCCAAGATTCAGTTCTACATTTGTTGTATGCTGTTTTTGCGTCTATTTAGAGAAAGTTTTCAGTTTGCACTCGATTCATTATTGAGCAACAAACTCCGAACGTTCTTGTCGCTGCTTGGTATTACCATCGGGATTTTTGCAATTATTTCGGTGTTTACCATGGTCGATTCCATACGTAATAATATCGACAAGAGTATTTCTTCACTCGGAAACAATGTGATTTTTATTCAGAAATGGCCTTGGGAATTTAGCTCCGATTACAAATGGTGGGAATACATGAGTAGGCCCGTGACCAAATTACAGGAATTGGATATGGTTCGCGACCGAAGTAAACTCATCGCAGCATCCGCTTTTTTAGTACAAGCAAATGTTACGTTAGAAAATGGAAGTTCTTCGGCGGAGAATAT
>CAXNNF010000216.1:0-3688 GCA_964203455.1 Bacteroidia bacterium | reverse complement strand
ATCAATTCAATCAGCTGAATAAATGATTTATAAATTCACAGGCACATCACTTTGGCAAAGCCCCAACACAGCCGCCACCAATGCATCAGGCTTTTCAGGTCTTCCGGGAGGTTGTCGCAGCAGCTACGACGATGGGACGTTCTACGGCTTTGGCGACGCCGGTAGCTGGTGGAGTTCGTCAGAGTTCAATACAACAAATGCTTGGTACCGCTTCCTGTATTACGGTAATGGTGACGCAGACAGGAACGACGGCGCTAAGTACTACGGTTTCTCGGTGCGTTGCCTTAGGGATTAGACCCTTTGACTCTTTGACCCTTTGTCCCTTTGATAATTTGAAAGCCCCCGCACCAATTGATTTTCGAGAAGGCGAAAGTATTGTGTTACAATAATTTTAAAAACCTTACTAGCAATAGTGAGGTTTTTGAAATAAGTAATTATGAGATTCCTCCTTCGTCGGAATGACAAAATAAAAAAATAAAACCCGCTCATTTGAGTGGGTTTTATTAGTATAAAGAATTGTTAACTACGCCAACATCGTTACTGGATTTTCTAGATATTGTCTCAATGTTTGCAAGAATTGTGCTCCTGTAGCTCCGTCAACCGTTCTGTGGTCGCATGCTAAGGTTAACATCATAGTGTTTCCAACAACAATCTGACCGTTTCTTACTACTGGTTTTTCTTCTATCGCCCCAACAGATAGTATTGCTGAGTTTGGCTGATTAATGATAGAAGTAAATGATTGGATACCAAACATTCCTAGGTTAGAAACGGTGAATGTACTTCCTTCCATTTCTGCTGGTTGTAGTTTTTTAGATTTGGCTTTACCGGCTAAATCTTTTACGCTACTGCCAATTTGAGTCAACGTCATTTGGTCTGTAAATTTCAAGACTGGAACAACCAATCCGTCTTCAACAGCAACGGCAACTCCAATGTTTACATGGTGGTTAATAATAATGGCATCTGCCTGCCATTGCGTGTTTACTTTTGGATGTCTTTTTAATGCCATCGCACAAGCTTTAATAACCATGTCATTAAAAGATACTTTCGTATCAGGAATAGTATTAATAGCTCCACGTGATTTCATTGCTTCATCCATTCCAATTTCTACAGTTAAATAGAAATGTGGTGCGGTAAATATTGATTCCGAAAGGCGAATCGCAATGGTTTTACGCATTTGCGAATTTTTTACTACTTCTGTTAGCGTTTCTCCTGCGGGAACGAATGGTCTTACAATTGTTGTTGGTTGAGTTCCCTCGACTGCGCTCGGGATGACAGTTGCTTGTGGAGTAGAAGCAGATGGAGTGAAATTATCCACATCGCTTTTCGTTATACGACCGTTTTCTCCGGATCCTTTTATTTGAGAAAGATTTATTCCTTTGTCTTTTGCAATTTGTTTGGCTAATGGCGAAGCGAAAATTCTATCTGAGTTTTCAGTTGTCGGGTGTCGGTCGTCGGTTGCTGGTTGTTGAGTCACCTCTCCCGAAGCTTCGGGAGCACTCGGCGTAACTACCTGTAATGATGTTCCACCATTTTTATAATTTTCGGCTATGCCAGTAATGTCTGTTCCTGCAGGTCCGATGATGGCTAAAACGCTGTCAACAGGAGCCGATTGGCCTTCGTTAATTCCGATGAATAATAAAATACCAGCATTGAAAGATTCAAATTCCATAGTAGCTTTATCGGTTTCGATTTCGGCAAGGATATCACCTTCTTTTACTTCGTCACCCACTTTTTTCAACCAAGCGGCTACAGTTCCTTCGGTCATCGTATCACTCAAACGTGGCATAGTTACTACTACAACTCCTTTTGGAAGCCCCAACCCAGCCTTCCCCAAAGGGGAAGGAGATGAGTCTGAAATATTATTTTCATTAGAAATTGTATTTTTAATTTCCTCTCCAACAACTCCTTCTTGGGGGGTTGGGGGGCTTATTAGACCCGATATATCTTCGCCTTCTTTTCCAATGATAGCTAATAATGAATCTACTGCTGCTGTTTCGCCTTCATTAATTCCAATATGCAAAAGCGTTCCTGAATTGAAAGATTCAAATTCCATGGTTGCTTTATCGGTTTCAATTTCTGCAAGTATGTCCCCTTCTTTAATGGTGTCACCCACTTTTTTTAACCAGCTTGCAACGGTTCCTTCTGTCATTGTATCGCTTAAGCGAGGCATTGTAATTTTTGTTGCCATATTTAAAGTCTATGAGGTATGAAAGGATAATTTTCTTCTTCGTATACTACATCGTATAATTGTTGTGCATCTGGAAAATCAGATTCTTCGGCAAATGTTACACATTCTTCTACTAAGCCTTTGACTCTTTCATCTATGATTTCAATTTCTGCTTCTGTAGCGTATTTTTTTTCAAAAATGATATCAAGGATTTGTGTAATAGGATCAATTTTTCTGTACTCATCAACCTCATCTTTTGATCGGTATAATTGGGCATCTGACATAGAGTGTCCTCTGTATCGATAGGTTTTCATTTCTAAGAAAGTTGGTCCGTCACCACGTCGAGCTCTTTCCATTGCTTCGTGCATCGCTTCGGCAACTTTTACTGGGTTCATTCCGTCAACAGGGCCGCAAGGCATTTCATAGCCCAAACCTAATTTCCAAATATCGGTATGATTGGCTGTTCTTTCTACAGAGGTTCCCATAGCATATCCATTGTTTTCACAAATAAAAACTACAGGTAATTTCCATAACATTGCCATATTGAATGCTTCGTGTAATGAACCTTGACGTGCTGCACCATCACCAAAATAGGTAAGTGTTACACCGCCGGTTTCAAAATATTTATCGGCAAATGCCAATCCGGCTCCTACAGGGATTTGAGCACCAACGATTCCATGTCCTCCATAAAAACCATGTTCTTTTGAGAATATGTGCATAGAACCACCCATTCCTTTGGATGTTCCTGTTACTTTTCCGAGTAGTTCTGCCATTACTTTTCTTGGGTCAACACCCATTCCAATGGGCTGCACGTGATTTCGGTAGGCGGTAATCATCTTGTCTTTTCCACCTAAGTTCATAACATGTAAAGCGCCTGCAAGAACTGCTTCTTGTCCGTTGTATAAGTGTAAAAATCCTCTAACTTTTTGTTGAATGTAAAGTGCTGCAAGTTTGTCTTCAAACTTTCTCCAAAGTAGCATGTCTTCGTACCACTTTAAATAAACTTCTTTTGTTACTTTTTTCATTTTTTACTTTTTGCTAAAGCATTATTAGGTTGTAAATTATATTTCAACGCAAAATAGTTCATTCACATACAAATTTGCGCCCTGAAGGTTCGGTTGCAAAAGTAAAACATTCCAACTAAGATGTAAAATTTAAAAGCGTTATTTTTAAGATTTATAAGAAGTTTTTATCGAAACTTAAAGGCAATAAATTTTTGATAGAATCAGATTTGAATACTTCACCAATTTCACCCATAAAATAAATTTCTATTGGTGTGTTTTGTTTGAACTCATATTCAGAAATAGATTGTCTGCAACTGCCGCATGGAGGAATAGGTGTAGTGGTTTGATTCGTGTCTGAAGCGGCAGATATTGCCATTTTTATAATTTTCGCATCAGGATAAATAGCACCCGATTGAAATATGGCAACTCGTTCAGCACAAAGTCCGGATGGATAAGCAGCATTTTCTTGATTAGAACCGAGAACGACTTTGCCATTATCTAAAAGAAGTGCAGTGCC
>CAXNNF010000215.1:0-3697 GCA_964203455.1 Bacteroidia bacterium | reverse complement strand
ATTTGAGCATGCAGGCGGGATCAATATTCTTATTATCAACATATCTCGGCGATGAAGCACGCGAAGACTCCCTAAGTATGTGGGAGTTAAGTTTGGTGCAAGACTTGAAAATGTACTTCACCGAAAACGAAAAAAGTGCTAGACGTTTTCTCCGAAAAGCCGGGTACAAAGGTTCTCTAGACGAAATTATCTTGCATCGCTTCGATAAAGACACCAAAATCGACGAACAACATAAGTTATTATCGCTTGTTAAACAAGGCAACCATGTTGGACTTATTTCAGAAGCCGGTGCTCCTGCGCTTGCCGATCCTGGTGCAAACTTATTGGCATTGGCTCATGAACAAGGAATTTCGGTCATTCCTGTTCCCGGTCCTTCGGCTATTATGCTCAGTATAATTTCGTCGGGATTAAACGGGCAACAATTTACCTTTCATGGATATTTACCTATCGATAAAATTGCACGCAGCAGGAAATTAAGAGAAATCGAACAGGTTTCTTTTCAAACGGGCTATGCTCAATTTTTTATTGAAACACCTTATCGCAATGCAGCTATCATCGATGAATGCATCAACTCATTAACTCCCCAAACCAAACTTTGTATAGCGGCAAACTTAACCGTTGCCGATGGTTGGGTGAAGACGAAATCCATGGAAAAATGGAAATTGCAAAAACCCGAAATCCAAAAAATTCCAGCCGTATTTGGACTCTTAAAATCTGCTTAATATTTTTATGAATATTAAACGTTTTCGATTTAGATTTGTCCGTATCAAAACCATTAAAAATTCTAACATGAAATCAAATCAATTATCTATTCGAATTTCCATGCTATTATTAGTTACAATTCTTGTAAATTTAAATGAATGTAGAAAAAAAGAAGATTTAGACAATGATACTAGTGCTTCAAAAAATGAAAGTATTGCCGAACGATATTTCGACGAGGTTCAAGACATTTCGGATCAGGCAGCAAAAACGGGAGATCTTTCCACCTTCAAACTTTCAAGTAATGAAGGCATGCTTCTTTCCGATTGCGCAGTAGTAACATTCGATACACTTGGAACCGTTTCTGCAAGTAATCCAGATACTATCATCATTGACTTTGGAACATCTTGTTTATGCAATGACAATAAAACACGAAGCGGTAAAATTGTTATCAGCTCAACAGGTCGCTACCGTAACGAAGGTTCTGTGATTACCATAACTCCGAATAATTATTTCGTTAATAACAATCAAATTTTAGGAACACGGATTGTGACAAATGCTGGAAATAATTCAATGGGTCAACCAACATTCAGTGTTCAGGTAAATGGAACAATCATTTTAGCAAACAATGAAGGCACTATAACGTGGAATGCTTCTCGCACACGTACTTGGATTGAAGGATACAATACCTTGTTTTTTGGTGACGATGTATACAGCATTACTGGAGCCGGCTCAGGAACAAAAGTGAATGGCCAAACTTGGACATCCCTCATTACATCTCCACTAGTTCACAAGCGTTCTTGCCATCAAATTGTGAGTGGTGTTTTACAAGTAACGCCAAGCAATAAACCGATACGCACCATAGATTTTGGACAAGGAAATTGCGACAATACCTTGACTGTTTTAATCAATGGAAATACTTACACGGTTATATTTTAACACATAATCTTTTTCATCAAAAAATGCAGCTACCATCTAGCTGCATTTTTTGTTTTGGGGTGGAATAAAATTGGTTATTTTTACAACGTATGATAGTTATAAGAACATTTTCAAGAACCATCCTTCCTTTAATTTTATTAAACTTATTGATTTCATGTTCACGAGAGGAACAAACTTCTTGGGATATTGACGTTCTTGCTCCATTAGCAGAAACTCGTCTATCGGTTAATAATTTAATTGCCGATTCATTGATTGTGAGTGCTTCTGGCAATCCCGTTTTGATTCGCTACGAAAGTCAATTCAACTTAATACCAAACGATTCGCTGTATTTCATTCCAGACACAAGTTTCTCGAATTCGTTTAGTTTGCCATTTAGTATCAATTTGCCCGCAGGATTTGAAGTTGTTGATTTATCACAAGTAGTTCGATTTAATTATAAAGACGTTCAACTTTCTGAAGCAATTATTGAATCGGGAATTGCCAATTTCAAAATATATAATTCAATTTCAGACAAAATTTTTGTTGATTATAGTATTCCCAATGCGAGTATTTCTGGTCAATCATTACAATTTAACGAACTTGAAATTGGTCCTGGCAGTAATCAAACACCTACCGTTTTTGAGAAAAACATAAACCTTAACGGCTACTTTTTAAATTTACGGGGCGATATGGGAAATCTATCCAATCAATTTCGCGTAAACCTCAATGCCAAATTAAATCCAGACGGCAATGGCGCAACTACCTCTGCCAATTTACCTTTACTATCTTATCAATACAATTTCAAAAACATTAAGCCCTATTATGCTCGAGGATATTTGGGGCAAAGCAGTTTTACCGGAAACGATTTCTTGAGTTTGTCGGAAATGAAAAAAATTTCAGGAATTATTCACCTGCAAGACATCACATTAAATGTTGAAATTGAGAATTCTATAGGAGCAGATTTCTCCCTAAATTTTCAAAACATCAAAGCATCTCGAAACGGAACCGAATTGCAATTGAATCATCCTATTATTGGCAACAATCAGCAATTAAGTCGTGCGCAAAATATTGCACAAGGAGATTTTCCTTATACCCCAACCTACAAGAATTACAGTTTTAATTCAAGCAATTCTAATATCAAGGCATTAATTGAATTATTACCTGACCAACTATCATTTGCTGCCAGTGCATCGTTGAATCCTTTAGGAAATGTTTCAAGCGGGAATGATTTTCTATTTAAAAACAGCAATGTTCGTGTAAAAACAACTTTGGATATGCCACTTAGTTTTTCTGCAAATGCTATCACATTTACAGATACTTTAACAACATTGGGCATTGAATCGACATCAACAGAAAATGTTTTAGCTGGTGACCTTCAAATTCTTGCTACGAATGGTTTCCCTTTTGAATTAATGGTTAAGGGTTATTTGCTTGATGAGAACAAGGTGCTAATCGACTCGCTTTTAAGTAATCAAACCATCTTAGCTGCAGCAGTAAACGATTTACTTCGTGTAACACAATCAAAACAAACCACCTTGAATGTACCTGTTAGCGAAACGTTAAAATTGCACCTCAGTCAAGCGCGATATATTGTTTTGAAAGCAAGACTAAACACCCAACCAGAAGACACAATTCTACCAATGTATGCCGATTACGAATTGCATTTGCAACTCATTGGGAATGGGAAATACCGCATAAAAATATAAGTAATGAAGCAAGCCATTAGTCTATTATGCTTCATTATAGCAATGCAGCAACTTTCAGGTCAAAAAAAAATCACACCTGACACCATTTTTCCGGATATTATTTTAATTGATTATGTCTCATTGGAAATGATTCAGAAGCGATTGGAATTACCCTACACGTTCGATAGTAATGGCATGGTCAAAACTCATTTTCATGCATTTACACAGAGTAATTCCTTGCCGACACAATTCAGTAATTCATTTGTATTTCCGCAATTTATTGACGAGACAAGGAAAGAGAATGCCTACAATATGTTAAAACCCAAAAATCGCTTTGGATCTGAATTGTCTCTAGAAGTTTTAACATCATTCAGTCCCGACAGTATATGGAAATC
>CAXNNF010000214.1:0-3709 GCA_964203455.1 Bacteroidia bacterium | reverse complement strand
AGTTTAATCCTCAAATTGAATCATTCAACTATTTAGTAATTAACCCGAATGCTTCCGATTTACGACTCGAACGACGATGGCCTGCTGATAATTTCATTCAATTGATTCAAGAAATTCGTGTGTTAGTGCCGGAAATGTTTCTTGTTCTTATCGGCAATAAACAAGAAGCGAATTATGTGAAGGAAATTGCAAAACATTTTCAACAGGATAATCGAGTAATTGATTCTTCTGGAAGGCTTAAACTTGATGAATTAATTGCTGTAATGAATAATGCCACAGGAATCATCACCAACGATACCGGCCCATTGCATCTTGCACTTGCTCTCAGAAAAAAAACAATCGGATTATTTGGACCTTGCGCTCCCGATCAATATGGTCAAATGCAGACATGTATTCCTGTTTATACCAATGTATATTGTAGTCCATGTGTTCACGAATTTATTAATCCACCATGCGCCGGCGATAATCAATGCATGAAGCGAATGAATGTTTCGATGGTAATAAACGCATGGAAGAAACTTATGGAAGAACAAGCAGATAATTATGTACATTCCCACATTGCCTTCGAATCCAACTCAACACCGATGGGATTTATTCACAATCGAAAATAAAACAGACCTCTTCAATTTCATTTAACTTAAAATTTGCATTCTTTAAAACCAATCATACAATGAAACATTTTATTTTACCTGCAGCTCTCATCCTTGTGAATTCGGTGCATGCAGAAGGTCCCGGAAAGAAAATCCAAAAGGATAAAACATCAAAAAACAAACATATTGAAATGCAACAATCAACAACATCTGACAACCCGCTTTTGGCCGATTGGACGGGCTTATACGGCGGACTTCCTCCATTCGATAAAGTAAAAGTTTCGGATTTCAAACCGGCAATTGAAGCGGCGATGGCAGAAAATCTTTTAGAGATTGACAAGATTGCCAAACAAACCGAAGCCGCAACATTTGTCAATACCATTGCTGCCATGGAGCGAACGGGACAAAAACTTCAACGAATCATTACCTTGTATGGAATTTGGGGGTCGAATTTAAGCACGCCTGAATTTCAAGAAGTGGAAACTGAATTCGAACCCAAACTTGCTGGATTATCCGATCAGATAAGTCAGAATGTTGCACTCTTTAAGCGCATCGAAACTGTATATCTATCTCCAGAGACAAAGAAATTAAGTGCGGAGCAGCAACGCTTATGCAAAATCTATTACACCAATTTCGTCCGTTCGGGTGCTAAATTGGATGCCACAAAAAAGAATCGTTTGTCGGAGATCAATCAAGAATTGGCGGGATTCTTCACCAAGTTCAGTCAGAATTTACTATCGGATGAAAGCGATTTAATTTTGGTGTTAAATTCAAAAGAGGAGTTAATCGGTTTACCTCAATCACTTATAGATGGCGCATCCAATACATCCAAAGCCAAACTACTCGATGACAAATGGGTCATTAGCAATACGCGTTCTTCGGTAGATCCTTTTTTAACGTATTCGGATCGTCGCGATTTACGTGAAAAAGCATGGAAAATGTTTATCAACCGTGGCGACAATGGAGGCGAACATGACAATAACGAATTGATAACTAAAATTCTAAGATTACGTTCCGAACGTGCTAAGCTTTTGGGATTCGAAACTCATGCACATTGGCGCTTAGAAAACACCATGGCGAAGACACCTCAAAAAGCCATTGAGTTGATGGAATCTGTTTGGCCAGCAGCTATTGCTCGTGTGAAAGAAGAAGTTGCCGATATGCAAGCCATTGCGGACCTAGTGGATATGAATATCAAAATTGAACCTTGGGATTACCGCTATTATGCTGAGAAAGTGCGTAAACAACGCTACGATTTAGATCAGAATGAAGTGAAGCAGTATTTCCAGTTGGACAAATTGCGAGAAGGTATGTTTTGGGTTGCAGGAGAATTGTTTGGATTTAGTTTTACGCCACTCAAGAACATTCCGGTGTATCATTCCGATGTAAATGTTTGGGAGGTAAAAGACATCAAAACTGGACGTCATATTGGATTGTGGTATTTCGATGCCTATGCTCGCGAAGGCAAACGTTCAGGCGCTTGGATGAATGCATATCGCGATCAACAGCGCATGGACAAAGAAGTAACTACCATTGTTTCGAACAATTCGAATTTTGTGAAAGGCAATCCTGGAGAACCGGTTTTAATTTCTTGGGACGATGCAAGTACATTGTTTCATGAATTTGGACATGCTTTGCACGGGCTAAGTTCGAACGTTACCTACCCTACTCTTTCTGGAACCAACGTGGTGCGCGATTATGTTGAATTCCCATCCCAATTGTTGGAACATTGGCTATCGACACCCGAAGTACTTTCTAAATTCGCTTTGCATTATCAAACAGGAAAGCCAATCCCATCCAGTTTGGTTCAACGTATCGAAAAAGCATCTACGTTTAATGAAGGATTTGCAACCACCGAATACCTTTCGAGTGCACTCATCGACATGAAAATACACTTGGCCGATGCAAGCAATATTGATCCTGATAAATTCGAGAAAGAAACATTGGATGCTTTAGGAATGCCCAAAGAATTGGTAATGCGTCATCGTACACCTCAGTTTGGACATGTGTTTTCGGGCGATGGTTATTCTGCTGGATATTACAGTTATTTATGGTCGGATGTGCTCACTGCCGATGCTTATGAAGCTTTTGTAGAAGGCAAAGGTGCTTACGATAAAGAAGTGGCGCAACGATTAATCAAATATGTGTTTTCTGTTGGAAATACAATTGATCCAGAAATCGGCTTTAAGTCGTTTAGAGGTCACGATGCACAAACGGATGCATTGATGAGAAAACGTGGGTTTCCGGTAAAAAAGTAATCCATTGCTGAGTTTACGACACAAAAACATGAAAATCTAATTATTAGTAAATTAAGCGATTAAAATAGATCAATAATATGATATTCAATATATTACAGGATTGCTCCTTAGGTCTGTATAAATGCCAATAATTTATCATTTTAGATACAACAGAAGGTCTAATATGGATATAATATTTGAAGCGTTAATAAGAAAGGTGGTTAATTGTAAAGGAATGTAAATAAAATCAATCACCAACAAGTGCGACTAAAGCGCCTATACCAATAGTATTAATTGCATTGTCTTTTTAAAAAAGCGTCCGAATTTTATTTCGGACGCTTTTGGTTTTGTTTAAAACCTCGAACAGCACAAGCATAGTTTGTTTTGTTCTTATTGTTGTTGTTATCGTTCCCCGAAGAACTCAAATAAAAGTTACTCGTAAAACCGCCAACCACATTTAATAAAGGTGTTTATCATTTTTAAATGCCCCTATTTCGTTGATTTCAGTTTATCTATTTCTTTTTGCATTGCCTCCATTTTTTTATTCATTGTTTTAATAAGCTCTTGTTGCTCCTGTATTGCTTTTACCATTGGTGATATTAAATCATTATACCGCACTCCATACATTCCTGCGTCATCTTTAGAGATAATGCCGTTGTCGGCTGCGCCAGATGCGTTTAATGTTTCTTCCAGATCCTGAGCAATGAACCCGTACTCACGTTTGAGTTCGGAGTCGGGAGTATTGAGTTTGGAGTGAACAGCCATTGATTTACGGGTATAGGATACAGGTTTTAGTTTAGAAATAAAATCCAACCCAAGATTTGAGGGCTGAATATCCGATTTCCATCTTTTATCGGAAGTGGTTGTCCAAGCTACTTGTGT
>CAXNNF010000213.1:0-3766 GCA_964203455.1 Bacteroidia bacterium | reverse complement strand
ATCGTTTTGAAGTGATGAATAACGCTGAAGACCAGCTTTCATAACATTTGCAAGTGATCCTTTTTGTTTGTCACACTCAGCAATTGCAGCAGAAAGTTGATTGTTATTAATCATGTTTTGAAGATTACGAACAAAAATGTTAATTCTTCCATTACCTTTTGCCTTACTCAATGTCATGAAACGTTCAATTGAAAAAGCTAAAATGATAACCACAATAGACATTAATATAGGTACAATAAATCCACCTTTGTATATAATAGCAAGTGTATTTCCGGGAAGTGGGTGACCTAATACTGGATCGCCACCTTCAAAATTACTTGGACTCCCCATCACAAACATGTACACTAAGGTACTAACGATGATAGAAGATAAAATTACAGTTGCTGAAAAAAAGGAACCTATTCCGTTTCCTTCTGATTTGGGGTTGTTGCTTGTTTTCAAAGCTTCTTGATTGCTCATTTTAAAGCGTATTAAGGGATAAAAGGTGAATAATTAATTAAGAATTATGTTTTAGAATTCGGGCAAATATAATGAAATTGATATTCAAACAAAATGAACATTAAAACCTTAATATCGGAATTAATATAAAATAAATATTCATTTGATTTATTGGGATCATTTGAAGAAATTTCAAGTTTGATAAAAGGCTTCTTTGTGTTTTAAAAATCTTATTGTACTTTTGCCGCGGTTTTAGAGAAGGGGACAGTGTCCCTTTTTTTATTTCGATGATAAAGAAATGATTCGTAAAGAACACATTGTAGAGCTAAGTGAGGCCTTTTTAAAGGATTCAGCAAATTATCTCATTGATGTAAATATTCGTTCGGGCAACCGAATAAGTATCTTCATTGAGAATGATGAGCATGTTTCAATTAAGGATTGTATTGCACTTAGTAAACACATAGAATCACAATTTGATCGAGAACAACAAGACTTTGAGTTAGAAGTTTCCTCTCCAGGTATAGATTCTCCATTTCGCCATGAACGACAATACATTAAATATGTCGGAAAAGAAATAGAGATTTTAATGTCGAACGGAGATAAATTTTCAGGAGAATTACTTGGTTCAGATTCAGAAAGCATACAATATCTTCCTTCAAAGAAAGGCCGAAGCAAAAAAACAGATCTAACAACAAATTCAAAAGAAGCCATGACTGTATTACTTTCAGAAGTGAAAGAAACTCGATTGGTTATAACCATTTAAATGCATGCAAATTTAAACAATGGAACACGCCGCTCTCATTGAATCGTTCGCAGAGTTCAAAGAATTCAAAAACATCGATCGTGTAACTATGATGGGTATTCTGGAAGATGTATTCCGGAATATGATCATCAAAAAATATGGATCGGATGAAAACTTCGACATTATTATCAACATCGACAAAGGTGACCTGGAAGTATGGCACAACCGTGAAATTGTTGAAGATGATGCAGTTGAAGACCAAAATAGTCAAATTGGCTATTCAGATGCAGTAAAAATTGAACCTGACTTTGAAGTTGGGGAAGAGGTTTCAGAAGAAATCAAACTCAACGACTTTGGTCGTCGTGCAGTTTTAGCATTCCGTCAGAACCTGGTTGCTCGTATTTCAGATCTTGAAAAAGACAGTGTTTACCGCAAATACAAAGACCGCGTTGGTGAAGTTGTTTCTGGTGAAATTTACCAAGTTTGGAAAAAAGAAGTCCTCATTTTGGATGAAGATGGAAATGAATTGGTAATTCCTAAAACGGAACAAATACCAAGCGATTTTTTCAAAAAAGGTGAAAATGTACGAGCTGTTGTTCTTCGTGTTGACATGAAAAACAACACACCTCAGATTGTACTTTCAAGAACTTCTCCTTTTTTCCTTGAAAAGCTTTTTGAACAAGAAGTACCTGAAGTATTTGATGGTTTGATTACAATCAAGAAAATCATTCGTGAACCTGGTGTTCGTGCTAAAGTTGCTGTTGAAAGTTATGATGATCGTATCGATCCAGTTGGAGCTTGTGTAGGAATGAAAGGATCAAGAATTCACGGAATTGTTCGTGAATTGAAAAATGAAAATATCGATGTAATTAACTTTACAACTAACAATGCACTATATATAACACGTGCATTAAGTCCTGCTAAAATATCTTCCATAAAATTAGACGAGGCAACCAAACGTGCTGAAGTTTTTCTTAAGCCCGATCAAGTTTCTTTGGCTATTGGGAAAGGTGGATTGAATATTAAACTTGCAAGTAAACTTACAGGATACGAGATTGATGTTTACCGCGATTCAGATATCGACCAAGAGGATGTTGATTTGGAAGAATTTAGCGATGAAATTGATAGCTGGATTCTAGATGAATTGAAAAAAGCAGGTTGCGATACTGCCAAGAGTGTATTGGAACTTCCAATGGATGATTTGGTTAAACGTACTGATCTTGAAGAAGAAACAATAAAAGAGGTGATGCGAATTCTTCGTGCTGAGTTTGAATAAACCAAAGCACGAGCGAGTATCAAAACAATAATAATACTTTTGAATGTCAGAAGCACAACTAACAAGACGAATCAGTAAAGTAGCATCCGAACTAAATGTTGGGGTTCAGACGGTGATTGATTTTCTTACCGATAAAAGGTTTGAAGATGTAAACCGGAATTCCAAAATTAGTGATGATATGTATGCCATCCTTCTAAAGGAATATGGTGCTGAAAAATCCGTCAAGGAGGAATCGAAAAAAATCATTCAAACTCGCCTTAAGCGTGAGTCCATTGGCATTGAAGAAACTCAAGCTGCCTCTAAATTGGATGATCCCGATGATGAACCCGATGAGTTTTTGATTAAAGGCATGGGTGATGGCCCCAAAAATCAAACATCAACACCTGTTGTTGAGCCAGAACCTGTTGTTGAAAAAATAGTACCGCCAGTTATCATTGAAGAAAAGGTTGCTGAAATAGCACCTGTTATTGCAGAGGTTAAGACAATTGAGCCAGAATCAATAAAAGAATCTGCAGAAGTTAAACAAGATGAATCGGTAGAAATTCCATCTCCTACTTCGAAAGAGAATCAAATAAAAGTAATTGGGAAAATTGATTTAGGAGCCTTCGATAAAAGCAAAGGAAAGAAATCCGTTAAAGAAAAAGAGAAGGAGAAAAAATCGGTTGCACCTGAAGTTAAAGAAACTCCAAAAGCAATTTCGCCAACTCCTGCTCCAGAAGCTAGTCCCAAAGAGGAACCTATAGCATCTACTCCTGCAGTTGAAACACCTGTTACAACAGTAGTATCTGAATCAACTGAAAAATCAGAATCTGTTACAGAAGTTAAACCGAATGATGAACTTTTTAGGGCTGCACGTGAAAAACTGGGTGGCGTTAAAATTTTAGGAAAAATTGAACTCGCTCCTGAACCACCAAAAAAACCAATTGCATCTTCATCCGGAGCTGGGCTTGGTAATAATGACCGTAAAAAGAAGCGTAAACGTATCGATACTCCACAAACAGGTGCTGGAACAGGCAAACCTCAAAGTGGTGCACCTGTCGCGGGAAAACCAAATCCAGGTGGAAATAATACTGGTCCAAATAGAGAAATCCGTCCACGTCAAGGAGGGCCTAATCATCAAAGACCTGCACCCAATGCACCAAAAGCCCCTCTTACTGAAGAGGATGTTCAAAAGCAAATTAAAGAAACACTTGCACGTTTAAGTCAAGGAAAACAAAAGTCAAAGTCTGCTAAATACAGAAAGCAAAAGCGCGAGGATTATCGTGCTGCACAATAAGAAGCTGACGCAGAAGGGACTGAAAAAATAATCA
>CAXNNF010000212.1:0-3773 GCA_964203455.1 Bacteroidia bacterium | reverse complement strand
GTAAATTGCTTAATAAACATATCCAAAAATGCTGTACGAATGGCTGCTACTTTTTCCGGATTCTCATTGGTAGTTTCTAACATGTCCAAATACACCATTTTCTTTTCCATTAATGAATCTGAAAACGAACGAAATTCACTTTCAGATACACTTGAGCTACTTTTGCTAGCCCACCAAATGCCAATTTTATCAGACTTTTCAGTTTTAGAATAATCTGAATTATCCATCATTGATTTTACACGACTCCAGTCATAAATCATTTTTGCTTTAAACGCTGGAATAATGACTGTGTATTTATAACGAAGCTCGATGGATAAATCGGCAATGGATTTAGCTTTCTCAAAAGAAGATGCAAGCAATTGCGCTCCATCTGCTGTTAAACGCGTAGCTACAGCCACTTTTCCACCCGCTATCACCGGGGCGCTTCCGTTTAATATGGCTGTTGCCATTGACTTATCGGATAAAGTAGCCGAAATAATTTGGAAAGATCCTCCGTCTTTATCTGTTGAAAGATCCACTGTGCCCATTACTTTAGCCTCTTTATTTCCAGTTTGTTTCTGCAAAGCTGCGTCTAACTCTTTTTGTTGATCTTGAGTTAGGCCCCATTCCATCAGGAAGTGCATTATAGCACCACTAACACCAGTGCGGCTTTCAGTAGTGAACTTTGTAAATAAAAATTCTGGAACAGCATCCGGGCGAAGGCCGAGTCGTAGGTTGCATGGTAGGTAATAATAATTGTTCATAGGCTTGAGTGGATTTGGTTTTCCATCCTTATCAAGCGTAATCATCTCATCGGACATTTGGCGAATACAATTCACTACAGTTCCATCATCTAGCGTTATATTCACATTACTACCGTATTCGAGCAATTGTGCATCTGCTCGATTTATCAAGCAAACAGTAAAAATTAAAAAGAGTACATGTTTCATTTGCGATTGTGTTTAAATTGTAATTAATTGTTAATTGGGTTAATTATTATTTGGAGGTATTGTATTTTCTTGTTGTTCCGTTCCTTCTTCTTGCTGTTCAGTCCCCTCTTCTTGGATTTGTTCAGTTCCTTCTTCTTGGATTTGTTCAGTTCCTTCTTCTTGGATTTGTTCAGTTCCTTCTTCTTGGATTTGTTCGGTTCCTTCTTCTTGGATTTGTTCGGTTCCTTCTTCTTGGATTTGTTCAGTTCCTTCTTCTTGCTGTTCTATTACTTCTTGTTGCTGTTCAGTTCCTTCTTCTTGGATTTGTTCTGGTGGAGATTGTTCATTCGTTCTTGGTGCAATTGGGTTGTCTTTTCTGAATTGATCAATTGTTCCCTCCTGTTGCGGCGGAACAACATATAAGTAATCAGACTCCATCAGTTTTAAATCCTGCTTTATTTCACCTGATCCCGAATACCAAGAAGTTTCATAAACAAGAGGTTTGTCAACATCTTTGTAAATGGAAACATTCGATACCCATTCTGGGTCATTTGCTCTTAAAACTAACCGTTTAACTTGTGAAGGTTTTCCACCAACAATACTTGCAAAGCGAACTTGCGCAGAAGAAAATCCTCCATTTAAAAATCGATCACGTTCAGCATCTACCGAAATTTGAACGCGCTCGAAAGGAGGGGTAAGCGAAATTACTGGATCACTGGATGTAAGCCATTCTGATATGTTTGCAGGAATTCGAAGAGAAACATCTTTCCCTTTTAAACTCCATACAATTTGATATTGGTATTGTTGCCAATCCTTTCCTGTTAAACCAAGTCTTGGATACATAATAGACTTAATATTCACTCCATTGTCCAAATCCCTTTTGTTAAATAATAACTGTTCTGTAACATCATCCTGCCCATTGGAATAGGTCTTTTTAAATTTGACAGTAACAAAATTTAACAAATCATCAAAGGAGTCCACAAAGTCGGCATCGACTTGAAATGCTACCTCTTTCCGCTGAAAATCAGCATCGTCCATGTTCACGATTTTGAAATACTGATCACTTTCTTTGTTATTACTTTAAAAAAGCGAAAGGTTTCCTGCGGTGAAAAAAGGGACTTTGATGGTGGCTTTTTTACTCAAGTTTACCTTGTATTTGGTCAGATTAACTTCTGTTTTATTTTTCAGTGTATAAATATCTTTGTTATTATCAAGTACTTTATCTAGCACTGTATTTACAGCCATAAACCCAATAACTCCTGCTTGTGCCGTTGGCGGCATTGAGCCCATCATCATCATCATCATCATTGGGTCCATTGCAGGAGCAGATGATTCGACTACAGGTTCGGGATCGGGGACAATAAATCCTTCCGCTGCACCAAACATTAAGTCGGTTACTTTGTCGGTAATCATTTCCACCAAACTCGTCATTTGGCTATTGTCAATATCTAGTGCTTGGGAACGATCAACTATATCTATTGTGATACCTCCATTTTTAGCAAAGCTATCTATCTTGTTATTTATATCTTTTTGAGAGAAGAAACGTTTTCTTTTTGTCTCTTTATTAAATTCAGAATATACTTTCTGCATATCTACTGTAATTACAGCGTTGTATGCAGGTAGCATTGCTTCGTAGTATGCTTTGACGCCAATGGATAAATCGGAAGTTGGGCCTGAACATAAAGATTTCCACAGCAGAGTAGCGCCTCTTGAATCGAGCATTGCAGCAACGGCAGCTTTCGATCCAGGTGTCATGGGAGCATTTCCTGAGGCAACCAATGATCTCGTAAATCCATCTCCACCGCTTGATAAAACAGATGAAATAATTTCAAAAGTAGGCCCACTAAAATCACCGGTTGTTCCATTGGAGGGCAAAAATGGAAGACGCCCTTTGATTCGGGCTTTGGGGATTTTCTTCCGCAATTTTTTCAATACCGATGCAATCAATTCGTCGGAGGCTGTAAACTCAATCAATGCATGAAAAAGCCCACCGCTCGATTGCTCATCGGCACCCGAATATTTCATAAAGAGAAATTCCACAGAACTATCAGGCTTCATTGCCAACGTTGGAAATTTCGGTGCATAATAATAGGCCAGTGTATCATCCGCATCTTGAAGCAGTAAAATGCCATCAATCAGAAAAGTATTTCCATCGTATTTAACCGTTGCAAAAGATTGCATACAACCTGACAGTAAAAAAGCTACAAGTATTATGCGTTTAGTTTTTGTAATTGTTAAGAACATTTTCATTGAAATTTGAATAGATAAATGTTATTTAGATTAAGGTTTTTCTTTTGTTGGGGGAATTAAAAAAAGATAATTCGCATCAATTAGTTGCATTGGTTGTTTTAACTCATCAGCACCGGAGTACCAAGTTGATTCATAAACAACCGGTTGATTTTTATCATGATAAATGGAAATCGTAGAACTCCATTCCGGATCATTCGCTTTCAACACAAGTTTTTTAACTTGAGATGGCTTCCCACCTAAAACGGAGGCAAAACGAATATTAACTGAGTTATATCCTTCTACAGAGAAGCGATCGCGTTCCGCATCAATATTAATCTCTTCACGAATAAATGGTGGAGCCAGGGAAATAACTGGTTCGGACGATTGCAACCATTCGTTTTCATTTTCGGGAAATCTTAATGTTTGGTTGGCCCCTTTTAAATTCCATATAATTTGATACTGATACACTTGATTATTTTTTCCAGTTTCGCCTAAACGTGGATAGAATAATGACTTGATAATGTCTCCATTTAGAATATCATTTTTGTTAAACATCAACTCCTTTGAAACATCCGTTTGTCCATTCGAATAAGATTTTTTAAATCGGATTGTAACAAAATTTAATAAATCTGTAAA
>CAXNNF010000211.1:0-3777 GCA_964203455.1 Bacteroidia bacterium | reverse complement strand
GCTTTTTTGTTTTCTGGTTATTCAATCGATTAATTAAAAATAAGTTTTAACTGCAAATTCAAATTGATTAATTCGTTTCAATTGAAATTTTGTAGCTCATTTAGGTAGTGTTTTGAGCTCAATTTAGCTTCATTTTGATCTCAATGCTGTAAAAAAATGAGCTACAAAAATAATTAAACAAACATTTATTTAGAATGAACCTAAGAAATTATGCTCTGATAGCCCAACGTAATTTTGCAGATCGAGCTCTTGGGTTGCTGTTCGATTCTTCAGCGCTTGGTCGAATTGCCTCATCGCTGATTTTACTGTAAATACCATCACGTAAATTTTGTTGAAAGGATTTCTTTACTCGACGATCCTCACCCGAATGAAAAGAGAGAATGGCAATTTTACCACCTGATGCCAATGAGTTGGGAAGTTTATCCAAAAATTTATCGAGCACAGCAAACTCATTGTTGACTTCAATGCGTAAAGCTTGAAAGCAACGTTGACACGCTTTCTTTACTTCTTCTTTGAATGTTAATTCTGGAATAAATGAAAGTGCTTCTTGAATTGTTTGTTGCAATTGCGTGGTTGTATCGATGGGTTTGCCTTGGGTAATTTTGGAAATAATATGTTTTGCAATTCGAGCGGCATGCGGTTCATCCGAATTGATAGCGAAAATTTCTTCGAGCTTGGATTGAGATACTGTTTTCAGAAATGCAGAGACGGGTTTTCCGCTTTTGGGATTGAGTCGTAAATCGAGCGGACCTTCTGTTTTGAATGAAAAGCCGCGTTCGGGATTATCAATTTGCATAGATGAAACACCCAAATCAGCAATCACAAAATTCAAGGGGCAAGCCATGGAAACTATCTGATCGATTTCTGAAAAATTCATTTTCTGAATGCACAAAACATCCTCTCCAAAACCTTGGTTATTCAATCGTTCGCGGGTTCTAGGAAGTTCAAATGGATCCACATCAACGGCATACAACATTCCGCCTGGAGTAATGCGTTGAAGGATTTCGAGACTATGTCCACCATAACCCAATGTTGCATCCATGCCTATTTGTCCTGGTGTTAGCTTCAAAAAATCCATGATTTCGTTCACGCAAATGGAACGATGCATTCCAGCAGGAGTCTTGCCCTGTTGCATTACTTTAGCAATGTCTTGGGCATACTGCTCGGGCTGCAATTCCTTGTACTTTTCTTTGAATGCTTTGGGATGTGTACCTGCATATCGGACTCTGCGGCGACCTTTGGGAGTCTGTTCTTCCATGAGGTAAAACTAGGTTAAAAGAAAGTCCAAAATGATTGCAAAATTCCGGCTATTTAGCAGATATAGAATTCCCGCGAATCCAATAAATATCCAGTTCATTTCTCACGATACTTGGAAAAAAAAATCCACCGGGTTCGTTAATCTTCTCATGCAAATCGAAGATGAGCACATCTTTCGGAAATCCTTCAAAAAAAAGTGTAAACGTATACGGAGTTTGTCCATCAATATCAGTCCAATTAGGCGCTATGTTGATGTTGTCGGCATGAAGAAGTTTACTACAATGCGTTGAACTTCGAGAATACAAAGAAGCGCATTTCCAAATTCGAATCGCATAGGGAACGGCCTGAGCAGGATAAAGTATATGAACCACAACCTGCGCCTGTTCTTCCACTTTTTCGGAAAGTTCGGTAAGCATTTCGCGGTCAACAATCTTTTCTTTAATTTTTTCGCGAATCAAGGTATTCGGACTCATGATGATTGTTTATTTATTCCTGAAAAATTTGAATAACATTGCATTCAAAAATAACATTATATCTCAAAAATTACTTGCGCATTTCAATTAAAAATAAAATAATAATTTCATTTAGGTCTTGTTTATGATTGTTCAACCATCTACCATTAAACAAATTGTTCCAGTAATTTTTTCCATTTTACTTGCTGTTGTAAATCCGTTTAACTGGGCACCCGAAGTTATTAATCTCATTTCCATTTTAGTGTTAATGCTTGCTTGGTGGCTCTTAGAATCTGTGCCCATGGCGGTTACGGCTTTGTTGCCAGTTTTGCTTTTTCCTTTAGTTGGTGTTTCTTCTATTGAAGCAGCGTGTGCTCCTTATGGCGACAAATACATTTTTCTTTTTTTAGGAGGGTTTTTATTGGCGCTTGCTTTAGAGAAATCGAATCTGCACAAGCGTTTTTCATTGAGCATTGTTATGATTACCGGAACCAATGCCAAACGAATTATTCTCGGATTTATGCTTTCGTCTTGGTTTATCAGCATGTGGATTTCAAACACAGCAACCACATTGATGATGTTTCCCATTGCTTTGGCTGTTTCGAGTTTGTTTGACGATGCAAAGGCGGAACATAGCCGTTCGATTCGAAATTTCAGAATAAATTTATTTCTTGGAATAGCATATTCAGCAAGTATAGGAGGCATGGCAACAATTATAGGAACTCCTCCAAATGCTGCCGCTGTTGGAATCTTAAGCGAAACTTTTCATCGAGAAATATCTTTTGTTGATTGGATGATTTATGGTTTCCCATTTTCATTGGTGTTTCTATTTGGAGCATATTTTCTTTTAGCATATATCATTTTTACTGTTAAAATTGGACGATTCGATAAAGGTCAACTATTTATTCAACAGCAATTAAATGAATTGGGAGCATGGACTAAAAGTGAAAAGAGAATGTTGTTTGTTTTTGCAACTGCTATTTTACTTTGGCTTTCGGAGGGCATTTTAAAATCGTATTTCCCAAATTATCCATTATCCGATGTTTGGATTGGATTGGCTGCTGGAATTTGTTTGTTCATTATCAATGGAAACGATGAAAAACCCTTGCTAAATTGGGACGATACTAGTCGATTACCTTGGGGAATTTTACTCATGTTTGGAGGCGGTCTTTCCTTGGCGATGGCGTTTAAGAAAAGTGGTGCATTGGATATGCTTACGCAATGGCTTTCCACATTGAATTATCTGCAAGCGGATGTCTATCTTATTGCATTGTGTGCCATTGGATTGTTTTTAACGGCCATCATGAGCAATTTAGCAATGGTCACTTTATTTATTCCAGTTGTTGCTTCTTTGGCTCAAATTCAAGGCATCGATCCGCTGGTATTTGCCATTCCCGTTACCATTTCGGCAAGTTGCGATTTTATGTTTCCTATGAGCACACCTCCCAACGCTATTGCATTTAGCAGTGGACATGTTAAGGCAACTGAAATGTTAAAAGCTGGATTCGTGTTAAATTTATATGCATTTCTATTACTAATCATTTTAGTTTTGATATTCTAATTCGATCATCTGTTCATGAATAATTTCCCAAGCAATTTTACTTTATTCTTTCTTTTAACGGGTATTTCATTCAGTGGAATTTCTCAAATTGACACTGTCTTTTTAAATAAATCGGGAAAGAAATGTTCCCGAATTGATGCTAGATCGTATCGCATTTTTACGCCCGATTCGTTAGGATTTAAAATGCATCAATACCGAATGAATGATACCTTAAAGATGATTGGACATTTTAAATCCATTGCACCTAATGAAGTCAGAGATGGACAGTTTGTTGAGTATTTTGAATCGGGTGATGTTTTGGAAGAATCGATATTTGATAAAGGAAACAAAGTAGGGATGAACAAACGATTTTACCCAGGAGGCAAGTCTTGGTTTATCGGTGAATTTGCTGCTGGTTTACCCATTGGTGAACACCGCTGGTTTAATGAAGATGGTTCCAAACACCGGATCGAAAAGTATAGCAAAGGGAAGTTGACAGATGGTTTTTGCTTCACAAAATCGGGCGCC
>CAXNNF010000210.1:0-3802 GCA_964203455.1 Bacteroidia bacterium | reverse complement strand
AAACGTAAAGACTTTATTCAAAAATACATCAATGAAGGAGATGAATTAATAAGGGATTTCCTGGAAATGAAAACTTCAAATGAATATAAAATTCCATTAGCTATCCATTAGAATGATGAATTTATTTTCAAACAATCAAGTTGATTTAGAAGTTTTACGAAAACGCGCATTTAATTACCGTTGGGCAGCTCACGACATTGATGTTATTCCATTAACTGCAGCGGATCCCGATTTTCGTGTGGCAAAACCCATTGCAGATGCTATTCAGGAATATTCTTCGGTTGGATATTTTCCTTATGGAAATCCATTGGGTGATTCTGAATTCAAAAATGCAATTGCTGCTTGGTATAAGCGAAAGAAAAATGCCGCAATAAATCCGGTATTTGTTTTACCTGTAAATAGTGCTGCATATGGTTTATTTATATGTGCAAAAACCATTTTAAAAGAAAACGAGAACGCAATCATTCCCAATCCGGTCGATTTTTTATTTCGAAAATCCATTGAACATGCTGGTGCACATGTTAAAACGTGTAACGTTGATAAACAAAATGCACAATTCGATTTGGATGAACTCCGAAGTTTAATTGATCCGCAAACACGAGCTATTTTCTTATGTAATCCCAACAACCCTTTGGGGAAAATAATTTCTGCAGAACATTTAAATGCAATCATTGCACTTGCACAAGAACATAATTTGTGGATTGTATCCGATGAAATTTGGTCGGATATTTATTTTGAAAATCCCTTTACAAGCATTTTAAATGATTCTTTAATTCAAAACAACCGTATTTTAATTGTTTCGGGATTATCTAAAAACTTCGCATTGGCAGGACATCGGATTGGTTATATTATTTCATCTGACGAAGAAACATTTAATGCGATTTATCAAGTTTCAGGACATGCCGGAACTGCATTCGGAATTTCTCTATTGGCTCAAGTTGCGGGAACAGCCGCGCTGACACTTTGCGATGATTGGCTTAGTAATTTCCAAGCACATTTAAGTAAAATGCGACAGTTAACTTCGGCATTTATTGATGAGATTCCCTATTTAGAAAACAATAATCCTGATGCAACTTATTTAGCATTTCCTCAAGTAATAAATACAAATAAAACATCGGCTGAGGTTGCAGCTAAACTTCTTGAAAGTGCACGTGTGGCTTTAGTTCCTGGTGGAGTCAATTGGTTTGAATCGAAATCCGAAGGGCATATTCGAATATGCTATTCTACCTCTGAAGAAATATGGAATGAGGCGTTTAATCGAATTCGCTTGGTTGGAAATTCTATTATTTAATTGGATTTTCTTCGTCAATTTTAACTGCATTAATTCCGTGAAAATAAGCGAAGCCCTGATTATACCAATGGCCTGCGTTTGATGATAAATCTGTGTAAAATATTGTTTGAGGGATGTGCTTAATTGCAGGGATGTACAATGTATCTTGAGAGGAAACACTCGCATGTTGTGCAACTAAATCTTTCCGTAAATCGAGTTCTTTTTGATAAAACGAGAGTTCTTTCAAATCGAAAAGGGCTGTTCTTAAATTACTAGAATAACTGGCTTGAAACAACAAAACAAGAGCAATGAATGAAGCCAGAATTGTTTGAGATGAACTCCGTTTATAAATTAAATCGAACAACACATTAAATAGAAAATACCCTGCAATAAATAGAAAAATAAAAATAATATTTAATAAACGCTCGGGCGGATTTGTCATTCCCGTTGCATAAATAAAAGGGAAAAACAACAAGGGAATCATAAAGATTGACAGCCCAGAAAACAACTTCATTTTAGTTGAAAAATGAATATTGCCGATAGGTTTTATCAAAGCTAGAGCAAGCCAAACAAGCAAAATTGGAGTTGATCTAAACCAATCTTTTAAATAATGAAATGTTAATTGAAAACTCGAGTTAATAGAAAATAAAAAGTCACGGGCTGGATGATGCGCTTCTAATAAAAAGAAATTCGAACGTTGCATATTACCTGGGGTAAGCAATTCGAATGCAGCTCCAATAACAAAAGCAATAATTGCCAAATAGCAGAAACGATCTCTTTTACTTTTTATAAATACCAATAAAATTAACCAAGCCATAATGAGGATATTAATTTCATTCGTACCTGCAATAATAAAAGGCAATAAAACAATGAGTATTTTATTGATTTTGGATTTATTTTCTTTCTCAATTAATACATACCAATAGAGCATAAAAACCAATCCTGGCAGATAAACCCAAGATCCTGTAAACCAATATAAAAGCTCAACATTACTGGGTAAATAGCATAAAATAAAACCCGTAATTAAGGAAAAGCTAATTATTATTTCATTCGATAAATTCCATTTCTTATGTGATATTTTAGTAATTAAAAATGGAATACATAAGAAAAGTGATAGTTGTATTGTATTTAAAATTGCTGGTCCCCATTGCTCTCCAAAATTCAATGGATTCATCAAAAAAACAATGAAATAAGAAATAAATCTTCCTCCCCAATGCAAAGAGGTTTCTTTAATGGCTCCCCAAAATCCCATTTTTTGAACAAGCGCGTAATCCGCATAATCGTCGGATGATGCATTACCACTCCAACCTAAATAAAAAAATAAAAAAATCAAAAGTAAAACTGGGAGCGCACTTATAAACGCACGTTGCTTAAGTTGGGTCATCTACATAAAAAATTAATAACTGTTAACTTTATTTTTTATTCTAACTCAATTTTTGCATTCTTTAAATCCTTAAATTACGCCATTGAAAAAATCATATGAAAACAAATCTACAAATCATTTTGTCATTATTCCTTTGCATAGGAATTTCGAGTTTCGCCCAAGTTTCAAGCAGTTCATTATCAAGTGCAAGTCAGAACAATCCACATTCTCGCATTCCCGCGTTTTTTACTTTTCAAGAAAACGCCCGTCCTGCGATAGCTGAATTCACCAATTTCTTAAACAGAAACTATCAGCTCGGTGATTTTTCATTTCAATTATTGCAGAAAGAAACTGACAATATTGGATTTGTTCATTATCGATATATCCAATTATTCAAAGGCATCCCTATCAAAGGAACTATGTTAATTGCTCATACAAAAAATGGCTTGGTTCAAAGTTTCAATGGGGAAACTACAACCGAGTTAAATGCAATTTCTGAAGCATCTATTTCGCCTGAGGCGGCCCTCAATTTGGCAATGAAATTTGTTGGAGCAACTATATACAAATGGCAATTAGCCGATGAAGAAGCATACATCAAGAAAGAACAGAACGACCCGAAAGCTACATTCTATCCTACTGCAGAAAAATTCATTGTTGATGCAGGAAAATCAAATTATCGATTAGCATATCGCTTCGATATTTATGCACAAGAACCTGTATCCAGAAAATATGTTTTTATCGATGCACAAACTGGGGCGGTTATCTCCTCCGAAGATCGTATTCACGAAACCGAAGTTACCGGTTCGGCAGTTACTGCATATTCGGGTACTCAATCCATTCAAACTGATAATACAGGAACCACTTACCGATTAAGAGAAACTTCTCGTGGATTAGGAATCGAAACGTATAATTTAGCAAAAGGTACTACCTATACTTCGGCTGTTGATTTTACAGATGCGGATAATATTTGGAATAATGTAAACATCAATAAAGATCAGTATGCTACTGACGCTCATTTTGGAGCAGAAAAAACCTACGATTTCTTTCAAACTAAGTTCAACAGAAACAGTATCGATAATGCAGGATTCAAACTAATTAGTTACGTGCATTACAGTTCAAATTACGTAAATGCATATTGGGATGGAACCCGCATGACTTATGGAGATGGA
>CAXNNF010000209.1:0-3803 GCA_964203455.1 Bacteroidia bacterium | reverse complement strand
TAGGTTTGTCCTGCAAAGACCGAACGTTCTAATTTTCCGTAGCGTTCAGATTTCACATAGCCACTTGTTCGTTGAATGGCAGATGATTGCGTTGAATTAACTTTCATCCGAAACGAATCGGTTAAAAGCAAACGATCGAATAGAAAAAGGGACTCCGTTTGAGTATGTTGCTCAAGGGTTTTATCGCCAGATCCATTGAGTTGCAAACGACCAAAGCTGGTTTGAGAAATTCCTTTAATGGATTGATTTGCACCATCCAAAAAAACATCCGAGCTGGGCTGAGCGATAAATTCTGCGTTATTGACCCAATTTCCACCTAAAGAAAATTGTCCCTGGTGATTGAATTGGCCATTATTGAGGAAATCTCCAACGACATGAATATTTCCTTGGTTTTCGAAATTCGAGGCGCTGTCGTTTATAATGGAACCACCAATATAAACATCAAGTCCGTTTGCTGTGTATACATCTGCTCCATAGATTCTGCAAAGGCTCTGCGAATGGGCAGAGATTCCTGTGATACAAAATAATAAGAGCAAGAGGCCGCGCATCAATTTTCGGATGGTGATATTATTCCTAGTTTTTCGGCATAATATGCACCAAAATCGCGCATGGTTTCAGCCATAGCAATTTCGCCGGTTGAGCGCTGTAATGTGTCGGCCATGAGTAAAATACTTTGATGAATGAATTTCTTCATATCATCAACCACCATGTCTTTTGTCCATAAATCAACTCGAAGTGTATTGTCTTCTTTAGGATCCCAAACCGAAAGCATCATTGCAGTAGCTTCCTTTCCAACAACATTGTTATCAGTTGCGTCCCAATGAATTTTTTCGGGAACTTTATTTTCATCTAATGAAACACGAAGAATTATATCAGATGTTTTTATGTTGCTCATACCTTACCTGGTTTATATCCTGAAGAATTGAAAATTTTATGTGCGTCTTGCTCTTGCATTAGTTCCGGCAAAGTAACGTCTTTGTATTTATTCATATAACTTTTTACGAGTTGAAATCCCAACCACACACCAATTCTTGCCGGTGCTTCGGGTGGAAAACCCTTGGTAAATGGTCCGTCATTAATGTAAACAAGCTGATTATTAAAGTCTTTGGAGAAGAAAAGTTTCTTGTCAATAAAATGACTCCATATTTTTTCTTCGTTGTTTGAGCACCATTCAAGCTCGCTCTCGGTGAAAGACAAAAGACTGGCCTCCGATTTATTGGGCAAAAACTGCTGCGTAGAATAAATCATCTTGCCTTGGTAAATCATGTGTTCCACTAACTCATCGTTCTTTACTTTCATTTCGAAACTACTAATCATCCAAGAACGAAGCGCATCTGGAACAATAAACTCACGAGTCATTTTTGCTACTTTGTATTTTGGAAAAGAGAGCAGCTCATAGAATTTACACTGTTTCCCAAGATACATATCTAACCCAATGGAAAGACTTGAATCTGCAATAACAATGTTATAATTGAAACCCGAGATCATGGTGTAAATGTGTGGAATTAAGCTATCTGGGAATGCCTTGTGGTATAAATTAAACCCCGATTTAAGTTCCGTTTGTATGGTGTCGGTATTGGCATATTGTTTATCTACTTCGGCTTTCACCGATTTAATATCGGGATCATTAATAAAACCCAATATTCCCTCTCTAAACATGGGCGATCTCTTGTTTCCAACTCGAACTATTTGCGATGTGAATAAATCGAGGAAGCTACCGTATTTTTTATAGCAATTTATAGTGTCTTTGCTGAAGTTTTCTTTTGAGAATTTGAAAAGGTCTTGCTCAAATCGTTGAAAACGCACCGGTACTTCTTTAATAGAATCTGAGGATTCGCTTACGCGAAGTGGATTTTTTGGTTTCTCGGCTTGTTCTCCGCAAGAAAAAAACGCTGTTGAAAAAACAATCCAAATGCAAAATAGACTTCTGTTCATGTTATCGATTCGGCTTATCTTTGAAGCACTTCGGCAAATTTAATAAATCAATCCTCGTTTTAGCGAATTATGCTATTATCATTCAACTCAAATTAAAATGAAAAGACTTTCTATTGTTTTGTTAATCGTAATTTTAGGTGCTAATTTATCATTTGCTCAAAAGGGCTTCCGTTTTGGAATGAAAGCCGCTCCTATGTTTTGCTGGATTAAACCCGATTTCTCGATTGGAGGAATTAGCAATTTCACAGCAGAAGGGGGCGGCGGAAGAATGGGCTTTGTTTGGGGTCCAATGGCGGAAATTCAACTCAACGAAACGTTTTTAATTTCAACCGGTGTCGACATCAATTATACGAACTTTCGATTAGAAGGAACCATGAAAGATTCTATTGGAGGCGAAAGTATCGTGAACTGGAATCAAAAATATTCAACACGATTCATTGAAGTACCTGTCATGTTAAAATTCCGAACCAAAGAAATTGGTTATTTGCGTTACTTCGGTCTCTTTGGTCTGGGAGCGGGTTTCCGGTATTCCGCCAAAACAGAATTCTCGAGAACATACACAAGTCCAACTACCAATACGAGTATGGTACCTAATAATGAATCCGATACTTATGTGAAGGGATTTAGAGGGTCAATGCTCGTTGGTGCGGGTGTAGAATATTCTCTATCAGGTAATACGGCGCTTGTAGGAAGTTTGGTTTTTAATAATGGTCTTACAAATATTTTACAAAAACAAGAAAACTCCCCTGCAACCGACCAATTCAACTCCGTAAAAGAAATTGCCATTACCAATTACATGCAACTCAATATTGGAATATTATTCTAATCTCTTTTAGATTCTATCTTTGTAGCCGAATCCTTCAAAACGATTCGGCTTTTTTATGAAAATTGCCCTCGCTCAAATCAATACGCACATCGGAAATATTTCTTCCAATGTGTCTTCAATCATTCAAAATATTGAACGTGCAAAGCGCGATGGCGCAGACCTTATCGTTTTTCCAGAACTGTGTGTTTGCGGTTATCCTCCACTCGATTTACTCGAATACGAAGCGTTTATTGAATCCTGCGAAAAGGCCGTCAAACAAATTGCCGAAAGTTGCTTTGGAATTGCTGCCATTGTGGGCGCTCCATCACGAAACATTTCGCTAGAAGGCAAAAACCTATTTAACTCTGCGTATTTTTTAGAAGATGGGAAAATTAAACAAGTCGTTCACAAAACCCTGCTTCCCAATTACGATGTGTTTGATGAATACCGTTATTTTGAATCGAACAACGCGTTCAATTGCATCGAATTTCAAGGGAAAAAAATGGCTCTCACAATCTGCGAAGATTTGTGGGATGTAGAAGAAGACAAGCTATATGTTCGTTGGCCTATGGAAGCGCTTCATAAGCAAAATCCCAATTTCATAATCAACATCGCCGCATCACCGTTTTCAACAAAACACGCCGAAGCAAGAAAAAAGGTGCTACATAAGACTTCCTCGAAATATAAGATTCCGGTTTTTTATGTAAATCAGGTTGGTGCGCAAACCGAATTAATTTTCGATGGAGGTTCGATGGTTTTAAACCGAGATGGCAATGTGGTACTTGAACTCAATTACTTTCAAGAAGACTATCGTTGCATTGAACTAGATTATGTAAATACCGCGAAATGTGTTCCTTTTTCCGCCGAAGGTTTTTCATCATCAGAAATGGAAACCGAGCGCATTCACAAGGCATTGGTTCTGGGCATTTCCGACTATTTCCGAAAAATGGGATTCAAGCAAGCCATTCTCGGTTTAAGTGGTGGAATCGATTCTGCGCTTGTTTATACCTTAGCCGTTCAAGCGCTTGGTAAAGAAAATGTGTTGGGTGTGTTAATGCCTTCT
>CAXNNF010000208.1:0-3816 GCA_964203455.1 Bacteroidia bacterium | reverse complement strand
ACATTCAAAACGATATTATCAAGAAAAACGAAGAACTTAAAAAGATAAATCTCGAACTTGATAATTTTGTGTACAGCGTTTCGCACGATTTACGCTCACCATTACTTTCTATCAAAGGAATCCTTGCACAAGTATTTAGAACCGGTGACCTCAACGAGAAAGTAACAAAATATCTAAAACTAGCCGAAAGCAGTGTTAATCGACTAGATTCCACCATTCAAGAAATCCTAGAATATTCTCGAAATGCGCGTTTAGGAATCAACGTCAGTGCCTTTAATTTGGAAGAAATGTGTCAGACTATTTT
Source organism: Bacteroidia bacterium (assembly GCA_964203455.1). Classification (GTDB taxonomy): domain Bacteria; phylum Bacteroidota; class Bacteroidia; order M30B66; family M30B66; genus CALQRR01. The sequence goes on along the minus strand of CAXNNF010000208.1, from coordinate 3,512 downwards.
TGATGACTTACGCTTTTCTACAAATGAAGAATTTGAATTCACATTTACTGCAAACGATTCGGTTTTTATGCAATCCGATAAATCGAGAGTAAATGCATTATTGAAGAATATCATTGGCAATGCTGTTAAATACCGCAATCCTGAAATTACTAATTCATACGCGCATGTTGAATTTTCAGGAAATGAAAGCGCATACGAAATTAGAGTCATTGATAATGGACATGGGATTCCCGAAAAGAGTTTATCCCGAATTTTCGAGATGTTTTATAGAGCATCCAGTTCGAGTGTAGGAACCGGATTAGGTTTATATATTTGCAAAGAAATCGTAAACAAACTGAATGGGTCTATTCAGGTTGAATCTGAAGTTGAAAAAGGAACTTCCGTGTTGATTACAATTCCAATAATTTTGCAAGATGAACAGTGAAGGCAATAAGGTGTATTTAATAATTGACGATGACGAAGTTTTTAATTTTCTTCATTCCGAAATCATTTCTCAATTAGATTCTAAAGCAGAAATAATCGAGTATAATTCGAGTGTTGATGGGCTAAATTTCATCAACGAAACGATTAAAAACAATCAAACACTCCCAGATTATATCTTTCTCGATATTCGAATGCCTGAAATGTCTGGCCTAGAATTGCTTGATGAGTTGATGAAAAATCCCATTCAGCCATTCGAAAAGGTGAAAACATTTGTTGTCACTTCTTCACTCGATAATCGCGACAAACAGCGAGCGCTCTCCTACCCTATTGTTTCCGGATTTCTTATTAAGATGATCACCTTAGAATCATTAAGAGAACATATCCAACAATAGATTCTTCTTTATTTTATCGCGCCACGCTTACTTTCACTTTCGCCTTTTTCAATTTCTCTCCCACAATCAATTTCAATAAGTTGGGGACTTTCTTTCTCTGAATAGCAACAAATGATGCCTGATCGGTAATGGAAATTAATCCAACATCCGATTGTGTTAGGCCACCTTTTTTCATCAACAATCCCAATAAATCGCCTTTGCTTATTTTATCTTTTTTCCCTGCTGAAAAATATACACATTCAAATTCGGGTAGTTCAATTTTCGCTATGTTCAATGGGAGTTTTAATTCAGGAAGCGAAACGTTTAAATAGTCCGGCAATTTTTCATCATCACCTTGAATAATATAAGCCTGTCCATCGGCGTGCATTCTTGCCGTACGCCCATTTCGGTGAATAAACGCATCCTCATGAACCGGCATTTGATAATGAACCACATGTCGAATTTCGGGGATATCTAAACCACGTGCTGCCAAATCGGTAGCGATCAAAACCAAACAAGAACCAGAACGGAACTTGATCAAGTTACGTTCACGATCGACTTGCTCCATTGCCCCATGAAATGTTCCATGTGCAAAACCTTGCTCGCGGAAGTGCAATCCAATGCGTTCAACAGCTTCGCGGTGATTACAAAACACCAAACTCACTTCCTGTTTAAAACTCGCGACAAGCTTTAACAAGGTATCGAGTTTCTCTTCGGCAGGAGTTTTTATAAGCCGCAAACTCAATTTACTTTCTACTTTATGATGTAGGAAATTGAATACTTTGGGATTGCGAAATGGAACAAAACCCGGAAATTCATCCAACTCTGTTGCCGAAGTAAGCATGTGTTTTTGCTTTCCAGATAAGGAATTGAAAATAACCTCGAGCTGATCTTGGAATCCCATTTCCAGCGATTTGTCAAATTCGTCCAGAACGAGCATTTGAATGGTTGAAGTATCAATAACGCCTTTTGAAATATGATCGAACAAGCGACCTGGTGTTCCAATAATAAGTGCAGGAGCTTCGGCCAATCTGTTTTGTTCGGTGCGTGAATGATGTCCACCGTAGCAAACCGAAACTTTGAAACCCGTTTTCATAGAACGAAGAACACCTTCAATTTGCAAAACCAATTCGCGGGCAGGTGCAACAATGAGCACTTGTACACCGGTTTTTTCGCTATCCAAAACATCCAAAGCACGCAATAGAAAAGCAAGGGTTTTACCCGAACCTGTTGGCGAGAGCAATAATATATTGGATGTATTTTTATCACAATCCAACACGGCTTCTTGCATTGGATTAAGTGCTTGAATGGCTAAATTACCCAGCAAATTTTCGATACGCTCTTTTGTCAACATGTGACGAAGGTACAACTCCGCAACGTGAATGTTGGGGATTTTGAAAATGATTTCAGAACAGGGAAAATATATTCAATCAACTGGCAAACTAATCTTGAAGCTCGTTGTCTAAATTATCACTCTTGGGATTTTCCATAGGTCCGCGCATGTGAATGATTAATCCATTCAAAAAATTTCGCAACACTTGATCACCACAGGGTTTGTAATTGGGATGATCCTCACTACGAAAAAATGCTGATAGCTCCGATGCGGTCATCCTAAAATTTACAAGCGCAAGAATTTCAACAATATGTTCGTTGCGCAATTGCAAAGCAACACGTAGCTTTTTGAGGATGTCGTTATTGGTCATGAGAAATTTCGAATCTGAATGAGAACGTAAATATACACATTACAAGAGGGTCAAATTCATTGTTTCGATTTGCTTAAATAGATTAAAACTGTATGAATTTCTAGAATGACAAAAAAGCCTCTTATTTATGAATTCTATGTGTTAAATAATTGAGCGGTTTTTTATTGATATATAGTTTACATACTACTCAAGAATTATAACTTGCAGTCGTGCGTACAACAATCAATTTATCATTCATTCTTTTGCTATTCAACTTGCAGGTATTTGCGCAAAACCTAATCCCCAATGCAAGTTTCGAGAAAACAGCGAAGGCAACAGACAAAAAAAATAAAAAATCATTCGAACAAGCGAATTCTTGGTTTTCGGCAAATCAAACAGCGTATGATCTAAATAAAAATGGATCGGATTTATTGGTTAAACAAATCACTAAAGCAGGAAATAATTATGCAGGAATTGTATTGTACGATGCCAGCAATTCCAATTTCAGATCGTATGTGGAAGTTAAATTGAACCGAGCTTTGCGGGTCGACGAAGAACTCTGTTTTTGGATTTCGGTTTCTGCGGCCAAACATTCTTCGTTTTTTACCGACGAATTGGGAATTGCATTGACGAAGGATTCATTGAAATCAAAGAATTCCAAGAACATTGAAATAATCCCCCAACTAAAAAGTCGAAAATACCAAGCCATTACCGATACATCCGAACAATGGAAGAAATTGGAATTTCATTACAAAGCCAAAGGCGGTGAACAATTTCTATGCATTGGAAATTTCCGAAACGATGCACAAACCTTGTTGCTTCCTAACAATTCAATACATTTCCCGAAGCAAGCTTATTTGTATATCGATGATTTGTATTTAGGCAATTGTGATTTGAGTATCGAAGAAATTCATACCGAAGCGGTTGTTGTAAACCACCCCAATTCAGAGATTTTACCTCAAGGAAAAATGCATGTTCCCAATGTGTTAACCCCAAATAAAGATGGATTCAACGATTCTTTTTTTATTGAAGGTTT
>CAXNNF010000207.1:0-3818 GCA_964203455.1 Bacteroidia bacterium | reverse complement strand
TCTACCTGAATAAACGAGTTATTAATTCGACTGTCTCTTTCTTGATTGTGTTCGGTTAATGCATCGTTCATTTCTCGAATAACTTCATCGAGTGCAAGTGCGCTGCTTTTTAAGTATTGCGCCACTTTTATTAGATCTTCTTTCTGGTTTATTTCTTCAACAAGGGATGTCAGTCCAAGGATACGTGCCACGGGAAGTCTTAAGCTATGCGATGTAAGGTGTGCAAAATGTTCTAGTCGATTGAGTTGCTCCTGCAAACGTTTTTCGGCCATTTTGCTTTCCGAAATGTCTTTCATCAAACCCATAATGTTTGTAGGAAAACCCCTTTCGTCTTTACCATAAGCTTTTCCTTGGTCGAGAATCCATTTGTATGATCCGTCCTTACATCGAATCCGAATTTCAGTTTTAAACGAATCTGACATTCCACTAATAATATTGAGCAAATTCCCGCCACTTTTGGCTAGATCTTCGGGATGAATTCTTGCGCACCAATCTTCCACTTGTCCATCTATACCATCCGATTCATCGTATCCCAAAAGTTTGTAACAGGATGGTGAAAAGTAAAGCTTGTTCTTTTTAATGTCCCAATCCCACATGCCATATTCATTTCCTTCAACCGCAATTTTCCAACGCTCGTTTTGGTAGGCACTTTCCAATTCTAGTTGACGTTTCTTTTCAATGTTTTTGGAATAACAAATTATTTCAAAAGCACCATCTGCTGTTTTTAAGGGTTTGAAATCTATTTCATGCAGATATCCAAACAACTTTATTTCAAGATGAATTTGTTCCCCTTTAGAACATCTATTAAATATGTCTTGCAAGGTCGTTTTTTCCGTTTGATTATTCGATAAAACAGATACAACATCCGTGTTTATTCGAAAATTTTTGCCTCTGTTTTCAAAATACAAACCCCTGAAATGTTTATTTGCTCGCTTTCTTTTTAACTCGGAACTCACCATCCAAATGCTTAAATCTTGGAAACTATCAATAATTGCTACCAACTCCGCGTTTGGATAGTGCGATTCCAATTCATTGTCCAATGCTTCATCCTTCATTCCAATTTCGGATTTTATGGAGGTACTAGTCTTGCATCTTTTAGATTTAACTAGTTGACTATTTGATGATGACTGATTTGTAGTGATTGAAATCATATTCATTTCTGTAAATCAAAAAGCTATACGTGCATCTACCTAAAAAAGGTTATAAAGAAATCATTATTTAATTTCGAGTATCAATATCCCTGTATTTGCGAAGTATAGAAGAAGGTTAATTGTTTTACTTTTCTCAGTGCCAGTAGAGAATATCAGCACAACCGATTTCCCGTTTGCGGTTTAATTTATGGCTGGATTCATCTAGTGTTGCATTATCTTCGCGCTGAATGAAATCAGTTTGGAAGGCACATTTAGCCGCATTTTTAGCAAATGTTATTTATGGGGCTAACTATTCCATTGCCAAAGAGGTTATGCCGAGGTTTTTCCAACCTTTTGGCCTTATTGTTTTCCGGGTTTCGGGTGCTATTTTACTTTTTGCCTTATTGTTTTGGGGTAAAACAGAACGCATTCAAAAAAGTGATATTCCCCGTTTCGCCCTTTGCGGACTTCTGGGTGTCGCTTGCAACCAGTTACTCTTTTTTAAAGGATTAAGTCTTTCAACTCCGATTGAAGCCGCCATTATTTTAACAGCAAATCCTGTTTTGGTGCTTATAGCTGCAGCGTTGATTGCGAAAGAAAAAATCACATCAACCAAAGCATTGGGAATCCTCTTTGGTCTTTGCGGAGCATTGGTGCTTATACTTCAACGTAAATCAACTCCCGAATTAGAAAGCACCTTTGTTGGCAACTTGATGATTCTATTAAATGCTGCTTTTTATGCAGTATATCTTGTAATCATTCGACCTCTCATGCAACGATACAGACCAAGCACAGTAATGCTTTTCGTATTCCTTTTTGGCCTTATTCCCATTATTCCTATTGGAGCTTCTGAGGTAATGGCCATTCAATGGGAGTCGGTTCCTGCTTGGGCATTTGGCGGACTCGCATTTATCATTGTTGGAGCTACTTTCTTGGCCTACATTCTCAATGCATTTGCACTTACATCCATGAGTGCTTCGGTGGTGAGTATCTACATTTATATTCAACCTTTTCTAGCAGCTCTCATTGCCATTGCTTGGGGAAAAGATGAGTTGGATTTTTCAAAAATCATCTCTGCGGCACTCGTATTTACAGGAGTTTGGCTTACAAGTAGGCCCGTTAAAAAGATAGTTTAACTATCCCTTCCTTCTTGGCTTATTGTATTTTTCGCGCATTTGCTGAGCACGCGTTTTACGAATATTTACCTTTTTATTCTTGTCTTTTTTCTCGTGAAAAGCAGGACCGGCTTCATACTTTTTAATCTTCACTTTCGAGCCAGGCATATTCACGCGTTCCAACTCATCTCCAATTAAGACATCTGAAATCTCCACCTCATCGGGGAATGGCTTGCGTGGAATTTCCATATTCATGTATTCCTCAATCTGTGAAATCATTTCAGCATCTTTTTCACGAATAAACGTAATCGAATCCCCTTTACTTTCGGCCCTTCCAGTTCGTCCAATCCGATGGATGTAATTTTCCATGACATCCGGAACATCAAAATTAATTACATGCGAAACACCAGTAATATCAATGCCTCGCGAAAGGATATCGGTGGCAATGAGGATGCGCTGTTTGCCTTCTGCAAAATTCTCAACGGCCCGAAAGCGGGTATTTTGCGCCTTGTTTGAATGGATAACTCCTGCTTCGCCAGGAAATTCTGACTCAAGATGCTCGTATAATTTATCAGCTAGTTTTCTGCTTCCCGCAAAAAGAAGGACACGTTCCATTCCTTCCAATCCAAGAATGTGATTAAGCAGATTCAGCTTCGTATTGTGATTGGGAACCTGGTATGCAACCTGATTAATATTCTCCAAAGGACTTCCAGTTGGAGCAGCTTCAATGCGAAGAGGTGTTCTAAAATAGTTGGTGATAAGCGCGTCTACTTCATCCGACAATGTTGCTGAAAACATTAGATTTTGTCGTTTCGGAGGAAGCACATCAAAAATTCGTTCCAACTGCGGACGAAAACCCAAGCTCAACATTTCATCAACTTCATCAATAACTAAACGCTTAATGGTTTTGGTTTTTAATGTTCCGTCGAGAGCCAAATCGAGCAGACGACCGGGAGTTGCAACCAGAATGTCGAGTCCTTTGTAAATAGCGTCTTTTTGAGTTCGAATATTTGCACCGCCATAAACACCTAGTGCCACAATATCTATATAGGTTGTAAGTTTGTTTATTTCCTCAACCACCTGTACAACCAACTCGCGGGTTGGAACCAAAATGAGCGTTTGAGGAAGTTTGTCTTTGGAGAATTTCCAAAGACGTAAACAAGGTAACAAATAAGCAATCGTTTTCCCCGTTCCTGTTTGCGCAATTCCAACTACATCGTTTCCGGCCATCATTGCCGAAAATGCGCGTTCTTGAATGGGTGTTGGGTGTGTAATTCCCTGGTCATTCAACGCATTGAATAAGGGAGTACTCAGATTTAAATCGGCAAAAGTGCTTTTATTCATGATTGCGGCAAAGGTAGGTTAAAAGAAAGGCAAGTTCGGGAGTCCCATAGGGATAAAAGGGATTTAGGGTGAGGTCAACGCGATGACTATTCCTGAAGTAAGTTTACAATCAAGCGTCCTCGGACAAATTTCGATGGGGAAAGGATTGGGGTCTTTTTACTTTATTAATTAAAGATATTCCCTTAGGTTCTCTATTTTCTTCAATTGGGCTTTGAAAAACTGATTTCGA
>CAXNNF010000206.1:0-3822 GCA_964203455.1 Bacteroidia bacterium | reverse complement strand
TTTTGCTAAGTACATAAATTGAAATGAACCTTTTCTAATTTATATTTTAAATTAATCCCTGAGACAACGTAAAAGATTACCTAATTGCTTAGCGCCCACACTCCGATACGCAACATCAAAGCTAATAAACAGGTAGCGAACCCAGGAGGTTATGGAATCGGTCTCAGAGGAAGTCCACCAGTAAGCGTATCCGATATCATTTGCAAAGAATTGTCCATTTGAGCTGCGGATGCCTATTGCCAGACCAGAAAACCCGCTTTCGTTGGTTGCTGATGCGTTAGGACTTGTCCAATACTGAGTTCCTTCGCTTTTAAGTTTGGCTGCAGCCAAGTTGTAGTTATTCCCTCCATCTGCATTCGGGTCCAAGTAGTTTATTAATTCACTCCATTCAGCGTCTGTGGGTTCGTGCCAACCTGATGGGCAAATGTGACGAGGGTCTGCAACAGCAAAAAAGTTATACAATTTACCATAAGGGCAATCATAAAGGCTATCATTATTAACATAGGCCCATGCACCCAATTGAGTATCTATAGTATTTTCCCATTCGCTATTAGTTAAATTGGTTGTGATAGGGTCTCCATTTCGATAAGTACTTGTTTTGAGGTTTTCGGCCATCCATTCTTGGGTGCCAATTAAAATTGTCTTGTAAATATTGCCCTCTTGGTCTGTCATGCTGCCATAGCAGAGATTGGGATTATGAATACTGTCTGCGCCGCAACTATGCTGGCTTGCTGAAACAAAGTTGACATTAACAATGTCTGAAATGGAATGAGTTTCTATTGTTCCGTTTTGGAATACAACTTCCATGTTAGTTGATGAACCATTGAACCGAATACTATCAATTGTATTGATACAGTTTGAAACTGTGCCTGTGTTTTTATTAATATTTTGATTTGATTGGGCAACAGCTAAAAAACTAGAAAATATTAGTAGGCAAAAGAAAATATTTTTCATGTCTTTATTGAATTACAAATGGTTTAGAAATGTTTTTATATTTAGAAATAATACGGCATATATAGATGCCACTTGGTAAATCTTTTGTCCAAGTGTAGGTTTGTTTTCCTTGATGCATTCCTTTAAAAATAGAGCGAACAAGCTTTCCATTCAAATCCAAAAGTTCAATAGATATTTTGCTTTCTTGTGGTGACAAATATTCCATGCTTAATTTATCTAAAGTAGGGTTCGGGAAAATTCTGAAGTGATCGTTTGTTGAACCCGTAGTTTGATCAATTGAATTCGTTCCTTTAAATGAATATTCTGAAATATCATCTATGGACCATGAACTTTGAGAGCCATTATTCTCAGTTATGTTCATTGTATTGTTGATGAATTTTATACTTCGGATATCCGAAACATTAAAAGCATCCGTTTGTCCATTTGTTAGAGTAACAGTGAGCTGGTTTTGTGCCTGTGCTATGTAACTTGTTAGCATTAGAATGGCAAGTCCAACATGAATCATTAATGTTTTTATTTTCATATTGTTTTTTTATATGTGTTTGAAAAGATTCAAATGCTAATTTAAAAACAACTTAAACAAAAAAAATAATTTTAAATAATTTAAGGCTAATTTTTAGATGCATCAAATTCAAATCAATGAACAATCACATGATTCTATTGGTGCAAATTATTCCATTGTGTGGGATGTCTCAAGAATAAAATCCCAGAACGATTCCTTCAAATAGAAGATTTATTGAGTCAATAGGAAAGTCACAAGGCATAGCAAGTTTGGATTTCCACCCGTCATTTAACAAAACCTTCATTGATTCAAACCACAAAACATTTTTAAAAGTTCTATGTTTGTTGCTTGAATTAAGAGCCTTCTATGCAACATCGTTTACTGCTATTTTTAACAATTCTGCTTATTTCCATTTCTCCGGCTTTTGCTCAAAATACCGGAACAATTGCGGGAACCATCAAAGACAAAAACACCCAAGAAACGCTCATTGGCGCCATTGTGAAAATAGATAACTTAAGCATTGGTGTCATAACCGATATCGATGGGAATTTTAAACTATCCGCCATTCCTGTGGGAAGTTATGCCATTACATTTTCTTATCTCGGTTACAAACCACTAACGCGATACAATATCAATGTTACTTCGGGAAATGCCATTGTGCTTTCCATAGAACTCGAACAAGTCCAAAATAATATTGGTCCGGTCGAAATTGTGTATGATAAAGGTCGCTCGGCTGTGGCGGTCGATATGGTTACTCCGCTTTCTGTCCAAACGCTTACTACCGAGGAAATTCGCAGCAATCCAGGAGGGAATTTCGATATATCCAAAGTGGTGCAAGTGCTTCCGGGTGTTGCTGGTTCGGCAAGTGCTTCATTCCGTAACGATATCATTATTCGTGGTGGTGCTCCCAACGAAAATGTGTATTACCTCGATGGCATTGAAATCCCGGTCCTCAATCACTTCCAAACGCAAGGAAGTTCGGGTGGACCAGCAGGTATTTTGAATGTTTCGTTTATTGAAGATGTGAAACTGAGTTCATCGGCTTTCGATGCACGTTTCGATAATGCTATGGCTTCGGTGTTTCAGTTCAAGCAACGCCAAGGAAATAAAGAGCGTTTGTCTGGAAATGTGCGAACAAGTTCTACTGAAGTAGCTACAACTCTTGAAGGCCCAATAAACAAAAAGACCGATTTCTTGGTCTCCGCACGTCGTTCGTATTTGCAATTGTTGTTCGAATTAATCGATCTACCTATTCGTCCTAATTACTGGGATTTTCAATACAAAGTGACGTATAAAATCAATGCAAAAACAACGCTTACTGCATTGGGTATCGGAGCCATCGATAATTTCACGTTGGCAGTTCCTAAAGTTTCTACACCCGACAATACATACATCATCAATTCAACACCATCAATCAACCAATGGAATTATACTGTTGGATTTGGATTGAAGCGTCTGGTGAATAACGGATTTGTTAATATTACTGCAAGTCGTAACATGTTTAACAATAATATCGATCGTTTTGAGAACAAACAAGAAGGTGTTGATAGTCTGCGCATATTGAAAATTCGTTCGCAGGAAATCGAAAATAAATTCCGTTTGGATGTAAATAAATTCAACAATGGATGGAAAGTATCATACGGTGTAATGCTTCAGTATGTGAAGTTTAACAATGAATTATACAACCGTTTGGTGAAGTCGCAAACACTAGCCAATGGAGTAATAATTCCTGAAGTAGTTCTCAATTATAATTCGAACATTGAGTTTTTCAAATACGGAGCTTTTGGTCAAATTTCGAAACGCTTTTTTGATGAAAAGTTCTTGATTAGTGCAGGTTTGCGTACTGATATGAATTCATTCACGAACGATGGAAACAACCTGTCTAAAACCCTTAGTCCACGTATTTCGGCCTCTTGGAATTTCCTTCCCAAATGGAATTTAAATGCATCGGTTGGAACTTATTATAAAATTCCAACATACACCGTTTTGGGTTTCCGCGATTCTATGAACACTCTGGTAAATGCCAATGCAAGTTATATCCGCTCGACTCATTATGTGGCTGGATTTGAGTTTTTGCCGAAGGATGATTTACGATTCACTGTGGAAGGATTTTATAAAAAGTACTCCAACTATCCCGTTTCGGTGCGCGATGGAATTTCCTTGGCTAATCAAGGTGGTGGATTTGATGTGTTAGGAAACGAAGCTGTAACAAGCATTGGAGGCGGGGAGACCTTGGGTGCAGAATTTTACATGCAGAAAAAACTCACTAAAAAAACCTTCGCAGTATTGAGTTACACCTTTGTACGTTCACGTTTTTCGGGAACTAACGGACAATTAATTGTTTCTGCTTGGGATTATCGTCATAT
>CAXNNF010000205.1:0-3827 GCA_964203455.1 Bacteroidia bacterium | reverse complement strand
AACCACGATGGTTTTGTTGATATTTATGCGAGTTATGCAAACATTTATACAACACCTTCATCAACAAACGATGTTATCTGGTTAAACAATTCTAATACTAATACTCACTTCTTAAACATAGACCTAGAGGGTACTGCAAGCAATATGGGGGCAATTGGTGCTCGTGCTATGATTTACGGTAGTTGGGGAGTTCAGATGCGCGAAGTTCGTGCAGGAGAAAGTTATGGAACAGTTAATTCTTCGATGATGCACTTTGGAATTGGCTCTGCTACAGAAATTGATTCTGTTGTTATACAATGGCCTTCTGGTGTGAGTCAAGTAATTGATTCTCCTCAAATAGATCAGTTTATTTCAGTAATTGAAAGTACATGTATTGCTCCTGAAGCGAATATTACTTCACCAAACTCATTGGTTTTATGCCAAGGACAAACTCTTCAATTGAACGCACCTCAAGGTTATGAGTATTTATGGTCATCCGGCGAAACAACTCAAACTATTCAGGTTGCAACTATGGGAGAATATAACGTGCGCGTTTCTCCAATTGGGAATTCTGAATGTGCTTCTGTTTCAAAAACCATTACAATTGCAATGTCACCCGATGAGACACCAACTATCGCTGCTATTGGCGATACAACATTCTGTAATGGGGGTTCGGTTGTGATTTCAGCACCTGCAGGTTTAAACGGTTATGTTTGGAGCAATGGAGTTACTGGCACAAATTCAATTACTGTTGATCAATCTGGCGTTTATTCACTTTCTATTCAAGGGGCTTGTGCATCCTTTTCATCCAGTCCAATTAATGTTGTTGAATTAAGCCCATTATCACCAGGAACTAATGATGTATTCCTTCCTTCTCCTGGAACTGTTTCATTAGAAGCAGTTGGAGATAGTATTCAATGGTATGATGCTCCAGGTGGAAATTTACTTGGGAATGGAAGTCCTTTCGTAACGCCCTTTGTTTCATCTAACACAACTTTTTATGCGGTGAATGTTACCGGTTATGGTGGTGGAATTGCAAACGGAGGTTTGGCAAACCCTCTAAGTACCAATCAATTTGGGGCAACTACAACCAATGCTAAAGTATATTTCAATGTAAATAATCCGAGTAAGCTTATTTCATTCAAAGTGCATACTGATACTCCAGGCGCACGTAAATTCGATATGTATGCAGCAGATGGCACCTTATTAAATTCTGTTGTTGTTACCTTGGCCGATGGTGAAAATACGGTTAATGCGAACTTTGATTTAGAAGTTGGGAATGGGTATTACTTTATGACTAATGCTTCATATAATCAAACATTATTAAATCAAAACAGCCCACGTTTGCAGCGTGAAAACAATGGGAACGCTATCGTTTATCCTTATTTAATTGGAGATTTGGTTTCCATTACAAGCAATCAATTTGGAAATCAATACTACTTTTACTACTACGACATTGAAGTTGAGGAGGCTCCGATTTATTGCTCGAGCGAAGCGTATGCTGTAAATGTTCTTGTTGACACGACTACTTCAATTTCCGAGCATTCAAACACGACTGTTGGTATCTATCCAAATCCTGCCAATAAATTTGTAAATGTTTTAACATCACATTCTCGCAATAACCTCTCATTGATGGATGCAGCAGGTCGTGTAATTAAGAATCAGACCATCTCGCAATCAGGAACTTTCGGAATCGACGAAGTTCCTGCTGGAATTTATTTGCTTCGCGTTGCTAATGAAAAATCAAACTCTGTGCATCGCCTTGTGATCCAATAAATTAGTACGAATTTTAAAGAGCCGCCTTGGATGTATATATCTGGGGCGGCTTTTTAATAATATTTATCATGTGAAAGACTGAGGCGCATCATATTTTATTCTTCGAAATAGAGAAACCTATGAAAACTTGAGGTTTTATCTATGGATCATTTTGAACATATTAATTTTAATGCCATTCGGCAAGCCGATTTTCTCGATTTCATTGAGGGACGGCATTATGCTTTTTCATAGGCGAAAATCAATTTAAAGATTCGTTTTAAAGCGAATTGAATCAACCATAAAATATTCGGTTCTACGATTTAACTTCGGCCAACTTGCTATGTTTTGCGCCATACAAAAGATAAACAACTAAACCAATGAGCAGCCAAACACCAAACCAAATCCAGTTTGATGCAGCCATTCCCGTTAATAAATAGGTACACGAAAGCACACCTAAAACCGGAATGAGTGATAGACTTCGCAAGAAGGTTAAAACTGAAAGCACCAAACACAAAGTGAAAAATACCAACATGGGAATTGTATTTGCTGCATTTTCACCTGTTATGTTAAATTGATGTGAAAGAAAATCGGGGACCCATTTGAATAATGCAATAGCAGAAAATAAAACCATCAATGGAACAATCCACTTTCCATTGATGTATGGCAAGCGAAATGTTTTCTGTGTTTGAACCATGTTGGGATCTTTGGGAGGCAACATCAATACACCACCACAAACCAATAAAAAGGCGAACAAAGTTCCGATTGAGGTGAAATCGAGCACAAATTGTTCATCCGTAAAAAAGATTGGGATACCTACTACCAAACCCGTAATGATGGTGGAAAATCCAGGAGTTTTGAATTTAGGATGGATTTTCGAGAAACGCTTAGGTAGTAATCCATCGCGACTCATACTCATCCAAATACGCGGTTGACCAAGTTGGAAAACAAGTAACACGCTCGTCATCGCAACAACGGCCGCCACCGAAACAACATACAACATCCATTTAACACCCTTGATTTTAAAAACTTCAGCCAATGGATCACTCACTCCCAATTGACTATAACCCACCATCCCCGTTAAAACTAAAGCCAAAAGGATATAAACAACAGTGCATATTAAAAGGGAATAGATCATTCCTTTAGGTAAATCACGTTGAGGATCTTTAGCTTCTTCTGCCAAAGTAGAAACAGCGTCAAACCCAATATAAGCAAAGAAAACCGCAGCAGCCCCTCCCATAACACCCGAAAATCCATTCGGCATAAACGGCGTCCAATTATCGATATCTACAAAAAATGCCCCGGCAATAATTACAAGCACCACAATGGCCAATTTGAGATATACCATGGCATTGGTAGCACGGCGCGTTTCATTAACGCCAATATAGACCAAGGCAGTAATAAACACATTTATAAGAACCGCGGGTAAATCGAAAATTATCTTTAGGCCAGCAATTTGGGGTGCATTCATCCAAGCATTCATTCCTTCACCCAATTTATTAGTTGAAAAAGCTGAAGATGCAGCCGTATAATTAATTGTCAACCATTCGGGCAAATGAACTCCAATTCCATCGAGCAAATTGGTAAAGTACCCACTCCAAGAGAAGGCAACGTAGATGTTTCCAATAGAATATTCCATAAGGAGCGCCCATCCAATAATCCATGCGAAAACTTCCCCAAATGAAACGTATGCATAAGTATATGCACTTCCTGCAACAGGAACACGGGAAGCAAATTCGGCATAACACAAAGCCGTAAAACCACAGGCAACAGCACAAATAATAAAAAGGATAACGACGCCAGGCCCACCTGAAAAACACGCTTGACCCAAACTACTAAAGCTACCAGCTCCAATAATTGCTGCAATTCCCATAAAGGTCAAATCGCGTAAACCCAAATTGCGAACAAGCGAGGGTCCCGATTCATGCGTTGAATCTCCAACAATATTATGAAGGGACTTTTTTCTGAAAATACTTGATGAATTCATGAATTCAATATTATTGTTTTTCGAGACTGATAATGCAGTCCAAATGAAGACATTTCTTTTCTTTTTAACTATTTTTTGTTTTGTGCTGATTATTCAAATGATACTCATT
>CAXNNF010000204.1:0-3828 GCA_964203455.1 Bacteroidia bacterium | reverse complement strand
TCGGGAGCTTATACCGTTTCAGTTATCAATGGATGTGGATCTGTTCTCAGCGAAAACAGTATCAGCGTTACATCTGGATCAACTCCTTTAGCGCCAAGCATCAGTGCTGGTGGAGCAACCACCTTTTGTTTGGGTGGTTCCGTTACGTTAAACACAACCCCGCAGCAGGGTGTATTATATCGTTGGATTCGAAATGGAATCGAAACGGTTGGAACCAATTTTAGTCTGCAAGCCACTCAATCGGGCTCCTATAAAGTAGAAGTTTCGAATGCATGTGACACACTAATATCTAGTTCTACTATTCAGTTAAATTTAATTCAAGCCCCCATTCAGGTCCAATTAAATCCTCTGGGAGAACAGAGTATTTGCTTGGGCGATAGTTTATCACTCTCTATTCCTTCTGTTTCTGGAGTGAGTTATCAGTGGAAATTTAACAATGATCCTTTGTCTTTTAATACAAATAGTATTGATGTATATGAAGAAGGAAACTACACCATTGTTCTAGCAAACACCTGCGGACAAACACCAGCCAGCAATACAATTTATTTAAATGTCGATTCCATTCCTCCTGCATCATCCGAAATTGTAGCTCAACCCGGAACAGCGCTTTGTATAGGTGGTTATGTATTGTTAAACGCAGAACAAGTTCCTTATCAACTTTATTCTTGGTATTTAAATGGTTCTCTTCTTTTTGGTCAACAAAATCCAGTTTTGCAAGCCACTGAATGGGGAACGTACACTTTGCAAACCAACAATGCTTGCGGCATATCCGATACTTCAGCTGGAATTACTCTTGGCCCAGGCGATCCGCCTAGTAATTTCGAGTTGTATTCTTCCGCCGATACAACTTTTTGTTCCAACGACAGTCTGCAAATTACCGCTCAAACAACCTTCGGAGTTTCTGTTCGTTGGTTTTTGAATGAAGTTTTTCTTGTCGAAGGACCTTCGCAAATTTATGCGCATGCTCCGGGAGTTTATTCAGCAAATTGTTGGAATGGCTGCGGCGAAGCTCAAGGAATAAATACATTAAATCTTATCACGATTCCCGCCCCTGAAATTCCAATCATTGTCTTTACGAATGATCTGTTGCTAACCAATGCCATCGGAACTGTGCATTGGTTAGATGCATCAATGGAAGAAATTGTGGGCGCCGATTCAGCAACATTCCTTCCCGAACAAACTAGCGGAACTTTTTACGTTCGTGTTACTTCTGAAAATGGGTGTTCCGAGATTTCTGCACCATTTCAGTATTCTGTTGTAGGATTTGATGAATTAAATAATTCATTCTTTCAAGTATACCCTAATCCAACCAACGATTTACTATTTATCAAATCCAACGAATCTGATCAGTTTCAATTGCTCGATATCACCGGACGATTCATTCGTTCTATTTCCATCATTGGGAATTCCGAAAAATCTATTTCCCTTTCTGACTTAAATCCAGGAGTGTATTTAATTGGTCATTCAGGATTTTGGAAACGAATCATAGTAAATTAATCTCTTGTCATTCGGGAATTTAAGGCTTTTAATAATTTCATCTTAAATTCGCATCCTCAATCTAGTCCTATGTCTACTTCCGATAAACTCAATTCTTCCCGAGCTCCCGAACCTGTTGGTTTATATCC
The DNA here is from genome assembly GCA_964203455.1 of Bacteroidia bacterium. Lineage (GTDB taxonomy): Bacteria > Bacteroidota > Bacteroidia > M30B66 > M30B66 > CALQRR01. Next base: position 2,203 of record CAXNNF010000204.1, on the reverse strand, counting down.
GCATGCGCGTCGTGTTGGAAATCTTCTTTTCCTTTCTGGCGTTGGTCCACGCGAACGAGGCAGCAAGAAAATTCCCGGAGTAGAGCTCAACGAACAAGGCCAAATCACCAGCTACGATATCGAAACGCAATGCCGTTCGGTGTTCAATAACATTCGTTATATCCTCGAAGATTGCGGTTCTTCATGGGATAAAATTGTGGATGTTACCGTCTTCCTCACCAACATGAAAGACGAGTTCCCTTCTTACAATCGTATTTACGCAGAGTTTTTCAAAGACAATCTTCCGTGTCGTACTACCGTCGAAATCAATTGTCTTCCAACGCCCATTGCGATTGAGTTGAAGGTAATTGCAACAATCGATTGATTTTGTTGGGCAAAGCCGCATAAACATTTACTAATCCTTCCAACATCTTGGGCGGCCCGCGCTATTCGCAGTAGTCCTTACAGGCGCTACTTGCTTCTATCGCTTTTGCGGATTTAAGCTTAACATATTTCATCTCTCAATTTTTTTTTAATGAAAATCGTAAGTAGAATTCAAAGAGCCAATCCCCCAAATCCTAGGGTTATTTTTCGGGCATTCGTGTTTTGCTTTTTCCTATTTAATAAAAGTTCGGAAGCACAGAAGCATCAAATCCAAATTCCCTTTCGTCAAGGAAAGCTATGGGGAATGGCCGACACAACGGGTAAAATCATAGTCGCTCCCAAATACGATTACGTTGAATTTAATTCGGTAAAGAACAAGAGCAAATTCAAATTACCCGAAGGATTTTACTATGTGGTAAAAGATTCTTTACTAGGAATTATCAGCAATAAAGAAATTATTCCCCCTGTGTATGGTGTAATCGAATGTTTCGACGGAATTATTTTTGCTGCAGCGCCTAAAAAAAATAGCAACCCTGTTTTTTATAATATGGAAGGAAGGCTGGTTATAAAAGATTCCTGCTCCATTGAACAAGCTATATGGTCATACGAAAATCCCCAAACGGGAAAACCCGAAGTGGTCTTCATCAAATGCATTCAGCCCGATAAACTCAAAGGGATTTACTGCTATTATGTGAATGAACCTGCCAAATCGGGATGGTTGTATAAAGACTGCATCAGCATTCGTTACAGTGTTTCTAGAAGCGACCAAACCATCTTGTTTGAACGAAAAGGAAAGGAAGATCCCAACAACGAATACATCCAAACTTTCACCTATGACTTGGCGAAGAAAGTCTTCATGGAAAAATATCTCAGCACAAACCCCAAGGTGGAAAGTAGTTACGGAGATGATGGATACAGTAGTGGAGATCGCATGGGTTACCAGGGAAGCGGAAGTGGATATGATAATGTGACTGTTGAGCCCGAAGAACGCTCGAACGAAGAAAGAAGTAGTTCTGCAACACAAGTGATAAATAAATCATTCGAAATGCGAAACGACTCGCTGTTTTGCCGTTACTCGTATGGAGAATTTCGAGGAGGCAGAACACCACAATTTGTGCGATACCCTGTTACTATTCCAGAAGGAAGCAGTAAACCAGAAATTCTGAAGTATTTCAATTATGTAACTCTTACCGACGGGAACACACGTTTGTCGCGTTCCAATGCGGTTATATTTAACTACAAAGGCAAGAAAGGTTTGCTAACAGATGATAAACTTGAACCCGTGTATCACGATTCCATTCTCTTGTTTTCAGCTGCTCAAAGAGGTTTACATCACTTCCTTGTTGGAGATAAAGCCAGCGATGGTTCTTGGCGCTTGGGAACAATTGATGAGCAAGGAAAATCGCACCTACCTATGGATTTTGAACAGATCATCAATTTTGAAAACACTCCCGCCAATGCCTCGTTAACAGCTCCTTTCATGTATCTCATTGCAAAGAAAGACAAACAATGGGGAATAGTTAATGCCTATAATGAGTTACAATTGCCCTTTGCGTATGATAGCATCTTCCTAGCAAAGAAATATGGTGCAACCGATTGTATGGTCTTAATGAAAAACGGGAAATACGGTTTGTATTTCGATCGCGAACATAATAGCGAAAAGCGTTATCCGCGTCAGTTTTTCGAACCTCAATTTGATTATCAGCCACGCACGATACTTCACTTGAACAGGGAAAAAGCCACGGCCGATTATTTCCTGATGCTTTTAGTGGATGAAAAAGGAAATCCAATGGGCTATGTTGATGAACACGGCCGAAAGTTTTGGAAGGATTGATTTATC
>CAXNNF010000203.1:0-3831 GCA_964203455.1 Bacteroidia bacterium | reverse complement strand
CAAAGGCAAAAGCAACAATAGCGGAGGATACGCGGCATTAACATATACAGTTATTGCTCTAGACTATGATATTAATTCCAACGGACAAACATTCAACCCAACATTTACTGTGAAATGCGCTTTCCTAAAAAGTAAATCTTGGGTAAAGCGCAATGACCCGAAATCGAAAACGCCTGAAATTTTAGCCCACGAACAATTGCATTTTACCATTGCCGAAATTACAGCACGCAAGCTTCGTCGGAATTTGAAAGCAATGCAGTACACCAAAAATTACAAAAAGGAAATCAACGAAATCTATAACAAAACCCTCGAAGAAGGGGAAAAAATGCAGGCTCGATACGACAAAGAAACCAACCACAGCATCAACAAAGAAGCACAGAAAAACTGGTCCTACTTAATAGAATCCGATTTAGGTTATTTGATAGGCTATCAATCTAACTGACGAAGAAACTTTTGGACGTTTGCAAAAACACGCACTTCTGCATCATCATATTCCTGAGGAATAAATTTTTCACCCGTAATGTGTTCGTACAATTCAATATACCGTTCCGATATCTCCGAAATAAACTGTTCGTCCATAATCGGAATTTTCTGACCTTCCTTGCCTTGAAAATCATTGGCAATTAACCACTGACGAACGAATTCTTTACTTAATTGCTTTTGCGTCTCACCAAGTTCTTGACGTTCGTTATACCCATCGGCATAAAAATACCGAGATGAATCTGGTGTGTGAATTTCATCGATGAGTAAAATTTCTCCAGAATCCGTTTTCCCAAACTCGTATTTAGTATCCACCAAAATCAACCCACGTTTGGCAGCCATTTCAGATCCGCGGGCAAAAAGTGCGCGCGTATAATTTTCCAACTGAACATAATCACTTTCCGAAACGATGCCTTGTTTTAAAATTTCCTCGCGCGAAATATCTTCATCGTGCCCTTCGGATGCTTTGGTTGTGGGTGTAATAATCGGTTCTGGCAAACGGTCATTTTCTTTCAATCCATCAGGCAATGAAACACCGCAAACCATTCGTTTACCGGCAGCATATTCGCGAGCAGCATGTCCGGCTAAATATCCACGAATAACCATTTCCACTTTAAATGGATTACACATTTTGCCCACGGCAACATTCGAATCTGGAGTTCCGAGCAACCAATTGGGAACAATGTCGCGGGTGGCTTCTAAAAAATAACTTGCTGTTTGATTCAACACCTGACCTTTAAAAGGAATTCCTTTAGGTAACACCACATCAAAAGCAGAAATTCGATCACTTGCTACCATCACCAAAAGTTGGTTTTTTATGGTATAAACATCGCGCACTTTACCTCGATAAAAGGCAGTTTGTCCTTCAAAAAAATAATCAGTCCCGCGGAGGCTGTTCTGGCTGGTTGGCTTGGTATGCATGCAAAATGGCGGTTACGAGTTTGTGGCGAATGACATCGCTTGTATCTAAATGAATAATCTCAATTCCTGAAATTCCTTTCAATATTTTAATCCCTGTTGCTAATCCCGAAGTTTGATTTCGAGGTAAATCTACTTGAGTTAAATCGCCAGTTATAAGAAACTTGGCCGAACGTCCCATTCGTGTGAGGAACATTTTCAATTGTGCTTCGGTGGTATTTTGTGCTTCATCCAAAATCACAAAAGCATTGTCGAGCGTTCTCCCACGCATAAATGCCAATGGTGCAATTTGAATAATACCCGTTTCCAAGAAAAGCTGAAGTTTATCAGCAGGAATCATATCCAACAAAGCATCGTAAAGTGGTTGCAAATAAGGATCAAGCTTATCTTTTAAATCTCCTGGTAAGAACCCTAAATTTTCGCCCGCTTCAACTGCAGGTCGTGTTAAAATAATGCGTTTTACCTCTTTGTTCCGAAGTGCACGCACTGCTAATGCCACGGCGGTGTATGTTTTTCCGGTTCCTGCGGGACCAATTGCAAACACCATATCGTTGTCATAAGAGGCCTGAACAATTTTTCGTTGATTGGGTGTACGCGCTTTAATAATTAATCCGCTGTTACCAAACACAATCACATCCGAACTACTTTGCTGATCTGGCGGCAGTTCAGGTAAGTCATTTTCAGTGTCCATGAGTTTCTTAACAAGCTGATCGCTCAAAGAACCATATCGTTGTTGTTGGGAAATAAGTATCGCGAACTTTTGTTCGAACAATAGAATGTCTACTTCTTCGCCTTGTACCTTCAATTCGAGCCCTCGGGCAACGATGCGTAATTTGGGATAATAACTTCGAATTTTATCGAGAGTTTCGTCATTTACTCCGTATATTTCCACAGGATTTATAGCGGGCAAACTGATAATTTTTTCGTTCAAATGCTTAACGGTTAGGTGTTATTCTTAAAATAAAAGCACGGTTGCTTTTCACATACAAATAAATGAATTTTGGGGCATCCCTCCAACATAGAAACGATACAATGGCAATAATAACTTTAACAACTGATATGGGACTTAGCGACTACTATGTTGCTGCCGTAAAAGGTTCCATTTTATCTGAAATGCCTGAAGTTACTATTGTCGATGTGAGTCACGTTATTGCACCTTTCGATCGTTTTAAAGCCGCATTCGTTTTGAAAAATGCTTATCATCATTTCCCAGATGGCACGGTGCATATTATTGGTGTTGATACTTTCGAAGACGAAGCAACAATGCACGTAGCAGTTAAAATCAATAATCATTATTTTATTGGTGCAGACTCGGGAATTTTTTCACTTATGTTTCCCAATCAACAAGCGGACAAAATAGTACAACTTACCATTCAACAAGAAGCGCATCATCAATCGTTTCCATTGTTCAATGTTTTCGTTAAAGGCGCTTGCCACATGGCTCGTGGTGGATCATTAGAAACAATTGGTCGTAAAATTCAAAACTTCCGACAAAGCTTGATGATTTCTCCCACGCTTGGCGAATTGCATTTGGGAGCAAGCGTTGTGCATATCGATTCTTTTGGGAACATCATTACAAACATTAGCCAGGAATTATTCGAAGAGCAAAGACAAAACAGACGATTTGCAATAATATTCCGAAGAAATTCGAAAAACATTTCGCGTCTTTCCAAAGGATATAATGATGTGACCGATGGAGATGTTTGTGCCTTTTTCAATTCTTCGAACTTCCTGGAAATAGCTATAAACCGAGGATCTATTGCGCGCCTTTTTGGAGCAAAACTCAACGATATTATCCGAATAGAATTTTATGCTGATTAGAATTGTAGAAATGCATTTCAGAGAAGATGCGGTAAATCAATTTATTGAAGTTTTCAATGATAGCTCCATGCAAATCCGAGCTTTTCCGGGCTGCATGAATTTAGAACTTCTGCAAGATTTAGACGATTCAGCACATATTTTTACATACAGTTTTTGGGAAAATGAAGAGGCATTATTGGCATATCGAAATTCCGAATTATTTATAACGACCTGGAGCAAAACCAAGATACTATTCGATATAAAACCAAATGCCTGGTCATTGAATAGAACAACTCAACTGGGTTGATTTATAAATTCTGCCATAATTAATTTTTGAAGACTGATTTCTTACACAGGAAAGAAATTCCTAATTTAATAGAAAATTAATGTGTATTTCAAACATAGCTTTGTGAAGCTTATTAATTAAGATTTCACCCAATTAAACCAGATCCATATGAGAATTTCTTCTACATTTTTAATAATCGTTCTCCAGGCAGTGTTAGCCGGTATGATTCAAGCAGCCGAAAAAACATGGACTGGCGCAAATTCATCGAGTTGGAATTTATCTTCAAATTGGCAACCAGCAGGAATTCCAGCAAGTACCGACGATGTTGTTTTTAATGGCTCGGTAAG
>CAXNNF010000202.1:0-3835 GCA_964203455.1 Bacteroidia bacterium | reverse complement strand
TTCTCGAGGAGAATCAAAAGTGTTATAGGCAAATAAAACGCCCAATGCAGCAAACACAATTCCGGTTCCTGCAAAGGATAAAAAACGAAGTGTTCTATCCTTAATCGTAAGCTTAACGCGTTCGTAGGAAAGCGACTTTGTATTAAACTGATAACGTATTTTTGCCAAATCGTAGGGTTGGTTAGAATATCGAATACTCCTTTTTTAATGGAATAGTTTTGCGAATTTATAAATCCTTTCCAATTAAACAGGCAATTTTTTTATCTTAAGCGTTCTATAGGTCTCAATTTTCTTGCTGTTTTACTACCTTTGGGGCCGTTTCATAGATTATAAATTTGTACAATAGCTTTATGGATTCTAAGCAAATTCGGCAAACATTCCTCGATTTCTTCGCTTCAAAAGGACATCAAATTGTTCCCTCGGCACCCATGGTCATTAAAAATGATCCAACATTGATGTTTACCAATGCCGGAATGAATCAGTTTAAAGATCTTTTTTTAGGTAATGCGCCCATTGTGCATAAACGAATTGCCGATACCCAAAAATGTTTGCGTGTTTCCGGAAAGCACAACGATTTAGAGGAAGTGGGTGTGGATACATACCATCATACCATGTTCGAAATGCTAGGTAATTGGTCATTTGGCGATTATTTTAAGAAAGATGCCATTCAATGGGCTTGGGAGCTTTTAACGGAAGTGTATAAAATTGATAAATCTCGATTGTATGTTACTGTTTTTGAAGGCGATGCATCTGAGAATTTAGCGTTCGATCAGGAAGCATATGATACTTGGAAAGAATTAATCGATTCCGATAGAATCATCAACGGAAATAAAAAGGACAACTTCTGGGAAATGGGCGATACTGGTCCTTGTGGTCCTTGTTCCGAAATTCATGTGGACATTCGAAGCGACGAAGAACGTGCTCGCATCGATGGGAAAACTTTTGTGAATGAAAGTCACCCACAAGTGATTGAAATTTGGAACAATGTGTTCATGGAATTTAATAGAAAGGCCGATGGAAGCTTAGAAAAATTACCAGCACAACATGTCGATACTGGTATGGGTTTCGAGCGTTTATGTGTCGTTTTACAAGGCAAGCAATCGAATTATGATACCGATGTTTTCCAACCGCTCATTTCATTCCTCGAAACCATCTCAACCAAAACGTACAAACAGGACGAAAAAATCGACATCGCCATGCGCGTTATTGCCGATCATATTCGTACCATTTCATTCGCTATTGCTGATGGACAGCTTCCTAGCAACAACAAAGCGGGTTATGTTATTAGAAGAATTTTGCGTCGTGCAGTTCGTTATGGATACACGTTTTTGGGTTTAAAAGAACCGTTCATGTTCAAGATGGTTGAAACACTTGCCAACCAAATGGGCGATCAGTTCCCTGAAATTAAAGCCCAGCAAGGACTTATTGAATCGGTTATGCAAGAAGAAGAGCAGTCGTTTTTACGAACACTCGAAACTGGAATCAACCGCTTTAACGATTTTCTTGCGAAGAATACCTCGAATTCTCAAGTACCAGGGAAATTCGCTTTCGAACTTTTCGATACTTTCGGCTTCCCAATCGACTTAACCCAACTCATGGCCAGAGAGCAGCAGTTGGATGTTGATATGGAAGGTTTCAATGAGAATTTACGATTGCAAAAAGAACGTTCGCGTTCGGCTGCTGTTGTGGAAGCTGGCGATTGGATTACTGTTTTAGAAGATGATCAACAAGAGTTTATAGGTTACGATTACCTTGAATCCAATGTGCAAATAACGCGTTACCGTGAAGTGAATGCCAAAGGGAAAAAACAATTTCAATTGGTGTTTGATATTACTCCGTTTTATGCCGAAAGTGGTGGACAAGTTGGCGATACAGGCGTTTTGAAAAACCAAAATGAAGAGATAGCTATTTTGGATACGAAGAAGGAGAATGGAGTGATTATTCATTTTACGGAGCGATTGCCCAAAGAAATCCAAGGCGTTTTCAAAGCAATGGTTGATGTGGAGAAACGAGAGTCCACCATGCGAAATCATACTGCTACACATTTGATGCACGCTGCATTGCGTAATGTGTTGGGGACGCATGTCGAGCAAAAAGGATCCTTGGTAAATAATGAATACTTGCGTTTCGATTTCTCCCATTTTTCAAAAGTGACGGCTACCGAAATTGCAGAGATCGAGCGTATTGTGAACGAACAAATTCGATTAAACATAACCCGCGATGTGCGTGAAATGCCAATCGATGAAGCACGTAAAACTGGTGCCATGGCTCTTTTTGGAGAGAAGTATGGCGATTTGGTTCGTGTCGTAACATTCGATAAAAACTATTCTGTAGAATTATGTGGTGGAACACATTCTCCTGCAACAGGTAATATTGGTTATTTTAGAATTACTTCCGAAAGTGCTGTTGCAGCTGGTGTGCGTCGTATTGAAGCCATTACGGGTGTGGCAGCCGAACTACTTATAAATGACGAGCGCAACTTGGTAAATTCCATTTCCGAAATGCTTAAAGGACCGAAAGATCCATTGAAAGGCATTCAGCAGTTACTCGATGAGAAACAAGAATTGGAAAAGAAACTGGAAGCATTTCAACGTGAGAAAGCGGGGCAGATTCGTAAAACCCTAGAGTCTAAGATTGAATCGGCGGGCTCATTAAAACGTATTGTCGAATTAATCGATTTGGATTCTCCCGAATTAATTAAAAATATCGCCTTCGAATTAAAAGCTCAATTTCCTGATTTACTGCTAGTGTTAGGTCATCACAGTGGCTCAAAACCTATGATTACCGTTGCATTAGGAGAACTCGCATTGACTCAAGGAATGCATGCTGGAAATTTAGTGAAAGAGCTGGCGAAAGAAATTAATGGAGGAGGAGGAGGTCAGCCTTTTTATGCAACAGCTGGAGGAACCAAACCCGAAGGCCTTAATGCAGCTTTGAATAAAGCACGATTAATTTCTGGTAATTAACCCCAAACATTTTCATATTAAATAATCCAATATATATGCGTCCAATATTTCTGATCCTTTCTTTATTCGTTCTTTCATCACGTTTGTTTGCCGACGAAGGCATGTGGTTGCCTATGTTATTGAAGCAACTCAACGAAAAAGACATGAAAGCCATGGGAATGAAGATTTCTGCGGAAGATATCTACAGTGTCAATAAATCGAGCATGAAGGATGCGGTGGTTTTGTTTGGGCGCGGATGTACGGGCGAAGTAATCAGTAAAGAAGGTCTCCTGCTTACCAATCATCACTGCGGTTTTGGACAAATTCAAGATCATAGCAGCTTGGATCACGATTATTTGAAAGATGGATTTTGGGCGAAGAATCATCAAGAAGAACTTCCCAATCCTGGTTTATCGGTAACCTTTATTATTCGAATGGAAGATGTTACTGCTCGTTTGACTGAAGGTTTAGATAAAACAAAAGACGAAGCACAACGCGAATCATTGGTGACTCAACGTGTTCAACAAATTGTTCAAGAAGCAACAGCCAACTCCCATTATCAAGCAATCGTAAAACCGATGTATAATGGCAATGAATATGTTCTGTTTGTAATGGAAGTGTTTAACGATGTCCGTTTAGTTGGAGCACCACCTCAAACTATCGGAAACTTTGGGAAAGACAGCGATAACTGGATGTGGCCGAGACATACCGCCGACTTCAGTTTGTTCCGAATTTACGCAGGGAAGGATAATAAGCCTGCGGAGTATTCACCTGAAAATGTTCCCTTTCAACCACGCTATCATTTTCCTATTTCAACTAGTGGAATCAAAGAAAACGATTTTACTATGGTGTATGGTTTCCCTGCACGTACCAATGAATATTTAACATCG
>CAXNNF010000201.1:0-3839 GCA_964203455.1 Bacteroidia bacterium | reverse complement strand
ATTTTGTATTGAGGGTTGTCTGTCAATAGCTTCACTAACTTATCAAGTTCAAGAGCTGCGTCGGGACGAATATTTGCTTTGTTGTAATCGTAATAAATATCAAGAGCGCGAGGACCAACTGTTTTTTCAAGTTCGATAAATTTATTTTCCTTACAAGAAATGATTATATCAGAACATTTACGATCAATGGTACTAAGTTCAATTGAATTTGTAAGCGTTTGATTGTAACGTGCATTTACACTAAAGTTGAACCCCCCTTTTAAACGGAAATTCACAACGCCACGACTATTTGTAGTGGAACTATCAACTTCACCTGTTTCTTTGTTAGTAGCATAAACTGTACATCCAACAAATGGTTCTTTCGTAATTTTATCTTGAACACAAATTTCAGCAGAAATAATTGGATCCTTGTAAATAACTTCAAAAAGTTGATCTGAACCAGAACGAGACGAAGTTAAATTACCAGTTTTTCCATCATTGTTTAAGTTGAAACTAAAATCATCGCTTGCGGAATTAATTGGCGACTTCATGTTTTCAGGTTGTTTGAAAGAAGAACCTGATTTAGAAGTTACAAATACATCCAAACCGCCCATACCAGCATGACCATCAGAAGAGAAATACAATTTCTCATTGAATCCAATTTGAGGCATCATGTCTCTTCCTGCAGTATTAACCATTGGACCAGCATTAACAGGCTCAGACCAAGCTCCAGCATTTAAAGAACACATATAAATATCGGTTTGACCATATCCACCTGGACGATCAGATGAGAAATACATTGTTTTACCATCAGCACTTAAAGCAGGATGTCCATTGGAAAAGTCATCACTGTTGTAAGCGAATTCTTCAATGTTTGTCCATTCTCCTTCTAACAATGTTGCTTTAAGAATTTTCAAATTAACAACCTTGTCAACATTCGTTTTTACTTTCCCTTTGAATTGGTTTGTACGTGTGAAATACATGGTTTGTCCATCGGCAGAAACAGCACCAAATGCATCATGATATTCAGTATTTACACCACCTTTAATTGGATCTGGAGCAGACCATTTACCCGCTTTATCTTTCTTTGTATAGAACAAATCCATGTATGATAATCCTGAGTAAGGATCACGCATTTTTTTATCTTCAACAATTGATTGTCCAGCAAAAACATACCCGAAATTGAAAGGAGTTGCACCAAAAGCAGTATTGATTCCACTTAATTCAACTTTATTCACTTCATACGCACACGTATCTAAAACATTGTTGAATTTCTTTGGATTCGCACATGCATCAATTAAACCCTTTACGATTTTATCGTCAGGAACAGATTTAGCATATTGTTCAAATGCTTTTTTCGCCTCATCGTATTTTTGGTTTTGCATAAGCACTTTACCAAAATAAAATTGATTGATAGGCATTGTATCAGGAATCGCAATCACTTCACGATACATTCCTTCTGCTGCAGAAGGATTATTCATTAAGCGGTATGAATTAGCAAGTTGCACTTTTGCGTCTGCTGAAGTAGATGATTTTTCTAATGCTTTTTTGTACTGAACTACAGCATCTGAATAGGCATAAGCATCAAATTTCTTATTTCCTTGTTTAACGAAATAATTAGCACCACAACCACCTAGGATTAAACCGAGGCTAACAAGTAAAATTGGATAAGTCTTTTTCATAGTATATATCATTTTATACAACATTAGAAATAGCGTGGATTTTTAATTTTAACCAATTTCTGAATGAAATCATAGCTTAACATGATTTCATGAGAACCACCTTGGAAGGTACGAATTGCAGTTGTTGTATAATCGTAAGCATAACCTGCACGTAAAGTTGGAGTAACTGCAAATTCAATCATACCAACAAATGCTGCATTGTGACGATACGAAACACCCAACCAAAAACGTTGGTTAAATAAGAAATGTGCATTTAAATCCATAGAAACAGGAGCTGTTGGTTCTAGTTTAACCAAGAATGATGGTTTGAAATCAACCATATTGCTCAACTTCCAAACATAACCACCATTTAAATAGAAGTGACGACGAAGTCCAGCATCGGCATTATCTTTTTTACGAGAATCGAAAGCCACAACATTTGGAACAGTTAAACCTAAATAAGCACGTTCTTGAAAGTAATAAAGACCAAAATCAAATTTTGGAGTCCAAGTACTTATGTTGCCATTGTATAATGGATCGCCTGCTTCAGTAGGCGTTGCATCAGTCGCATTAAATACTTGGTTGCGAACACCAGCACGCAAACCAAATGCTAATTGACCATCTTTAGGACCTAACTTAATTCGATAGGAATAAGCCCCAGAAATGTCAGTAATCTTATTTAAACCAATATTGTCATTAGTTACCATAAAACCTAAACCCATTTTTTTATCCTTCAATTGACCATCTACAGCCAATAAATTAGTTTTAGGTGCGCCTGGAAAATTTAACCATTGACTGCGGTGCAGAACTGTTCCACTCCAGTAAGGATGTGTTCCGGCATAAGCTGGATTCAAAAACAGTCCATTGAACATGTATTGACTGATTTGAAGCTCCTGTTGAGCTGAGCTCATCAAGGAGAAGGCCAGCATACTAATCACTGTTGCTATTCTCTTCATTTTAAATGGTTTTGGTTCAATTCAATTTAAGTGTTTGTGTTATGAGCATTTATTTTCTTTTGATATCAATAGATCCTTTAACATTCTCTTTTCCTTCCATGTTAAGATCTACAACAATGAAGTAAGTTCCATCAGGCAATTCATTTCCATTGTTACTTAATCCATTCCAATCATTGGTATATCCTTTTTTACTGTATACTAAGTTACCCCAGCGATTGAAAATATCCAATTGAGAATCAGGATAACCTTGAATTCCTGTGATTACATAAAAGTCATTGTAACCATCTCCATTTGGAGAGAATGTGTTCGGAAGTTTAATTGCTTCTGGCTCTTTAACGAATATCGAACCTTCTTCAGAACAACCGAATTCGTTCGTTACCGTTACAGTATAAGTACCACTAGCAATATTTAATAAATCTTCGGTTGTTTGTCCATTCGACCATAGATATGTATAAGAAGCAATTGGATCAACTGTTAGATTGATTGAACCATCAGTTCCTCCGTTAATTGTTACGTTATAATCATCAAAATAAACTGGACTGTTAAGATCTAATTCAAAATTAGGAGCTGTTGTAAATGTAATACTCGAAGTTGTTTCACAACCATATTGATTAGTTCCTGTAACAGAATAAACGCCTTCAGTACTAATTGTAATTGTTTCAGCAACTTCATTTGTTGACCATTCGTACGAAATGAAACCTGGACTAGCAGTTAATTGAACTGGTTGAGGATTATTTCCGCAAATTAACGTGTCGGAAGAAGCAGTAATATCTAATGGTGATGTAGGTTTGATAGTAATTAGTTGACCAAGAGATGTTGCACTACAACCTAAATCATTAGTATGAGTAACAGTAAACAATCCAGCAACAGAAGTTGAATGAGCATTTCCAACTGAACCAGCTATTGTAGCTCCATCAATACTCCATTGATTGCCTGTTATATAACTACTTTGAAGCAGAGCAGATTCTCCTTCGCAAATAACATCTGGACCATTCAAGGTAATTACAGGAACAGCTGGAAGAGGCGTAACAGTAATGTTAATCGTTTCAGTTCCAACACAACCATTTTCAGTAACCCTTAATGTATATACACCTGTTGAACATGCTGCAATTGTTTGAGTAGTTACCACCGAAGCATCAGGCAACAACCATGAGAAATTAGCAGTTTGATCGGCAGTGATGTTTACACAAGCCCCTTCACAAATGATTGTATCTCCATCTAATGTGAAAGAGGCTGCTGGTGT
>CAXNNF010000200.1:0-3841 GCA_964203455.1 Bacteroidia bacterium | reverse complement strand
TGCTGTTTAATTCCTGGAGTGAAAGGGATGAGCGAGAACATCAAGGTAATTAGCATTGTAGATCGCTTCTTGGAACATTCACGGATTTATGTTTTCTGCAACGATAATCAACCTAAGGTGTATCTTTCTTCAGCCGATTGGATGGAACGTAATTTAAGTCGCCGTTTTGAAGTGGGCTTTCCTATTTACCAAGAAGATTTACGCAACGAGATTTTGGAAATCATGCGTTTACAATGGCGCGACAATACCAAAGCACGCATTATCAATAAAATCCAAAACAACACGTACCGTAAATCTGTTGCAAAAGAAAGAGGAAGAGCTCAGATTGACATTTACGATTACTTGGCTGAAAAGAGTAAGCAAAAAGTAGAAGCTATTCGGAATTATCAGGAAAGACCCACCTCAACGGTCATTTCAAAATAGTCGTTTTTTCTTCAACAATGCTTCGGTGGTAAATTCATGGGATTAATTGAATTGCGCTTGAATGATCTTTAATTTTACAGGATTATAAGTTCCCAATGGCAGTTCCACATATTGACCTTGAATTAGAGAAGAAAGAAATCCTGAAGAGGTACACCGCATTGCTTCGGCCTTTGAGCGATAAAATCGATAAGAAAGAAAAGCTGCACATTCGCAAAGCATTTGATTTGGCTTTGGATGCGCATAAAGATATGCGCCGTAAATCTGGAGAACCCTATATTTATCATCCTATTGCTGTGGCACAAATTGCCGTTTCTGAAATGGGATTGGGAGCCACGGCGGTAGTGTGTGCCTTGCTTCACGATACCGTTGAAGATACTGATGTTTCGCTCGCTGATATACGGCGAATGTTTGGCGAAACAGAAGCGAAAATTATTGATGGTCTTACGAAAATTGAAAACGTTTTCGATCAAAGTTCCTCAATACAAGCGGAGAATTTCAGAAAAATTTTACTCACACTCAGTGACGACGTTCGTGTAATATTGATAAAGCTCGCCGATCGTATGCATAACATGCGAACCCTTGATAGCATGGCGCGCGATAAGCAATTGAAAATTGCATCAGAAACACTTTTCCTTTATGCTCCGCTAGCTCATCGACTTGGCTTGTATAACATTAAAACCGAGATGGAAGATTTGGGATTAAAATACACGCAGCCCGAAGTATTCGAAGAAATAATCACCAAACTCAAAAATACTGATGAGGTTAGAAAGCGCTTCATTAGTCGTTTTGTAAATCCGATTCGAAAAAGCTTATCCGATCAGGGTTTAACGTTCGATGTTAAAGGACGCCCAAAGTCCATTTATTCGATTTACAATAAAATCAAAATCAAAGGAATTCCATTTGAGGAGATCTTCGATATTTTTGCCATACGCATCATCATAGATACACCAACAGAAACTGAAAAGACCGACTGCTGGAGAGTATATTCAATCATTACCGATATTTACCAACCAAATCCTGACCGTTTGCGCGATTGGATTTCAACGCCGCGGGCAAATGGCTATGAATCACTGCATACAACTGTGATGAGTCCAACAGGCAAATGGGTGGAGGTACAAATTCGTTCAACCCGCATGGACGAAATTGCCGAACGTGGTTTTGCTGCACATTGGAAATACAAAGAACACAGCGACTACGAAAGTGGAATTGATGAGTGGTTAGGACGCATAAGAGAGATGCTTGAACATTCCGACACCAATGCATTAGAATTTATCAATGACTTTAAACTGAATTTATTTTCAGAAGAAATTTTCGTTTTTACACCCAAAGGAGAATTAAAAACTTTGCCAAGTGGTTCATCGGCACTCGATTTCGCATTCGATATTCACTCCGAAGTGGGTATGGCTTGCATTGGAGCCAAGGTGAATAATAAATTAGTTCCGCTGAGTTACAAATTAAAAAGTGGCGATCAGATTGAAATTCTCAGTTCGAGCAAACAGAAACCGAAGGAAGATTGGCTCAATTTTGTTGTTACTGCAAAAGCACGATCCAAAATAAAATCTGCACTCAAAGAAGAAAAACGCAAAGTTGCCGACGAAGGCAAGATTATTTTGGATAAAAGTCTCAAGGAGAACAAAATTGCACTCGATGGCAATGTGATAAGCAATCTTCTTAAACACTACAAGATGCAAAGTCAGCTTGATCTGTATTTCAGTATCGGCGAGGGAATCATCAAATTAGAGAACATAGCCAAAATAGCCAAAGGGGAGCAACACAGCTGGTATAAATTACTTCGCAATAAATTTAAACGCAGCGATTCCGACGATAAAGAGGATCAGCCAGCCACACTTGAGAATATTGTTAAAGACATTCGTGGGAAATCTGACATGTTGGTTATTGGTGAAGACATGGACAAGATTGATTATCATTTGGCTGTGTGTTGCAATCCCATTCCCGGCGATGAAGTTTTTGGGTTTGTAACCGTGAACGAAGGAATTAAAATCCATAAAACCAATTGTCCGAATGCAATTAGCTTGATGTCGAATTACGCATACCGAATAGTAAAAGCACGTTGGATGAACCATCAACAGCTTGCTTTTATGGCGGGAATTCGTGTGAATGGAATTGATGATGTGGGAATTGTAAATAATATCACACGAATTATATCGAACGAACTGAATGTTAATATGCGTTCAATCAGCTTCGATAGTCAGGACGGAGTATTTGAAGGGAACATCATGGTTTTTGTTCATGACACCAACCACTTGACTTCCTTGATGACCAATATCAAGCAAGTAAAAGGCGTAACCTCGGTTCTTCGAATGGATTCAAAATGAACCAAAGAAAGCTGATAAATTTCAAATGAAGCCAAGCGGTTTTTATTACTTTTACGGCTCCCGAACGAATATGGTGAACAAGGAAACCAAAGAAAGTGTTAAACAGATTTTTTCCGATTACTTGGAACAAAAAGGTCATCGGAAAACTCCCGAACGCTTCGCGATATTAGATGAAATTTATTCGCATGACGGACATTTTGATATTGAATCGCTTTACGTATTCATGAAAAATAAAAAGTACCGCGTAAGCAGAGCGACCTTATACAATACCATTGAATTACTTCTTACGTGCAATTTGGTTACGCGACATCAGTTCGGGAAAAGCCAAGCGCAATTCGAAAAATCGTTCAAATACAAACAGCACGACCATTTGATTTGCACCGAATGCGAAAAAGTACTCGAATTCTGTGATCCACGTATCCATCAAATTCAGAACATGACTGGCGATTTATTGAACTTTACAATCAGTAGTCATTCCCTTACATTTTATGGGAACTGCAATCAATTGGCTAAACATGGTAGCTGCGAACATCTGACAAACAAAACAAATTCATAATGGCATTCACCTTTGAAATTGATGAAGAAGCTTCATTTCCAGTACTTTGCTTGCAAGGCAATTTATTAGAACGCAATGAAGCCCAAGAACTACTCGATGAAGCAAATGACATGATTGCCAATGATTCTCAAAAAATCATTATCGATTTGGAAGAGCTCGATTACATTAACAGCAGTGGTCTCAATGTAATTCTCAATATTTTTACTCGAATTCGAAACGCAAATGGCGAATTGGTAATTTGTCATGTCAACGAAAAACTTCAAAAATTGCTTGTCATAACAAAACTCCATGACGTTATTAAGCAAACCAACTCACGCGAGGAAGCAGCAACATTATTAGCATCAGATAATTAATATTCAACACAATGAAACTCGATATTTTACTTGGATTGCAATGGGGCGATGAAGGAAAAGGAAAAATTGTAGACGTACTATCTCCCCAATATGAGGTAATTGCACGTTTTCAAGGCGGTCCCAATGCCGGGCATTCTTTGGAATTTAACGGAATAAAGCATGTACTTCACACA
>CAXNNF010000199.1:0-3860 GCA_964203455.1 Bacteroidia bacterium | reverse complement strand
GCGTTCACGTTCCATATTATTATGGTCAAAATGTTTTTATTACCTACGAATTAGAAAATCCAATTTACCTTCCAGCTGGTTCATATTATATTGGATGGGCTCAAAACACAGGATTTGATATCAATATTGGTTTTGACAAAAACACCAATCACTCGAATCGAATATGTTATAATCTAGATGGCAATTGGTATAACTACTCAGCCAATGAAGGTACCATGATGATACGACCTTTGTTTCAAGAAGTTCAAGATACGTATGTAGGAGTAAAACCTATGCAAAGTATGGATTGGGGAATGTATCCAAATCCAAGTAATGGTTTTATTACATTAACATTTCCTGATAATCAATTTGATTTACAGTTGTTTGTATATGATGTTTCCGGACGAGTTGTTTATAACACTTCAGAATTAACCCATCAAGGCACGATTCAACTTCAAGAGAAATTAACTGACGGTTTATATTTTATTGAATTGAGAAGCAAAGAGGGAAAACTGGGTAACATCAAGCAGTTGATATTGAATTGATTGACATGAGTGAGGATGAATTTGATAATATAGAGAATGAGTCAGCGTGGGAACCTGACGAAGATCAAGAATTGTATGAGCATGTGCGCATTGTTTCCGAGAAAGGGCAAGTGTTACTTCGTATTGATAAATTTCTTCAAAATAGATTAGAGCATACATCGAGAAGTCGATTGCAAAATGCGGCGGCGGCTGGGAACATTCATGTAAATGGGAAACCAGTAAAATCGAATTACCGTGTTAAGCCGTTTGATGTTGTAACAGTTGTATTTGCTCACCCACCACGAGATCGGGAATTGAAAGGTGAAGACATTCCTTTGGATATTGTTTATGAAGATGATGATGTGATCATTATCAATAAAAAGCCGGGCATGGTGGTTCATCCAGGTTTTGGTAATTACTCTGGAACATTGATAAATGCGGTATTGTATCATTTTCAACACCTTCCGCTTTTCCAGCAGAAACAACCACGTCCAGGCTTGGTTCATCGCCTCGACAAAAACACGTCTGGTATTATGGTTTTAGCTAAAAATGAATATGCTATGACCCATTTAGCAAGACAGTTTTTTGACAGAACCACAAAGCGAAGATATGTAGCATTAGTATGGGGAGATGTAAAAGCAGAAGAAGGAACTATTACGGGGCATATTGACCGAGATATACGCGATCGAAAATTGTTTACCGTTTATCCTGATGGTTCTCAGGGAAGACATGCCATAACGCATTACAAAGTACTTGAACGTTTCGGATATGTTACTCTTGTAGAATGTCGATTAGAGACTGGCCGTACACATCAAATTCGTGTTCACATGAAATACCTTGGCCACCCATTATTCAATGATGACACATATGGAGGTGATAAAATATTAAAAGGGACTACTTTTCAATCTTATAAGCAGTTTATACAGAATTGTTTTGAAGCCATTCCAAGGCAATCGCTGCATGCAAAATCACTTGGATTTGTTCATCCGGTAACTGGAGAAGAAAAGCACTTTGATTCAGAGCTTCCAGATGATTTTAAGGCGGTACTATTAAAGTGGGGGAACTATTTTAAAAACAAAATAGAGATTGAACAACAAAAGGAATAGTGTTCAATAAAATTAAAAACTAAGCAAGTTTGGAATTGGAATCAGAAGTCTTTTCGGGAGCAAAAACATCTGATTCAGGCACAACAAATTTTACCCAAACAACCCAAAGAATAAAGATGAGAACGTATGCGATATAATTGTAAAAATCGTGCTGTTCTAATTTCATGAACTCCCCATTTTTGTATTGCGAGATGGTAAGCGATACAATGCGGATTACATTAATCACAATAATCAAGAAACAACCTAGGGGAATGAACCACAGCTTTTTCTTCCAAGGAGCTGGGTAAGATACTATTAAGGCGAAGAAACCGAACAATAAACCAAAACCAACACAAGGATTTCCAATGCGGACACCGGAAGAACCAACAATTGATAATGTGTCGTATCCATGAAGGATAGAATAATCAGTAAAACTGAAAACAAATACACTTAGTTTGAGAAGAATAACTAAGAGAATATGATAAATATAAATCCAAAAATGATGATAAAAAACAACTACATGACTTAACCAATTCTCAGAAATTAGCCAAAAAAAAGATAGGCCAAATATTTTAGCTAAGAATAAGTTAATCGATTTAGAACCTCCCACTCGAATAAAAAAGAAACTACTCTGTGTAGATTACTTTTTTTCTTTCCCTTTTCTGTAATCGTGGATTTTTTTAGCTCCGTATCCAGCGCAAGCAACAACTAGAAAGGAAACACCTCCATCAATTGGAATGATAACAGGAACTGGGGGTGGTGGAACGGAAGCGAAAATAGTGCTGATAACACCAGAAACAAAGAAAACTGCGATTGTAAGTAAAAGTGACTTTTGCATTTTGTTATATGTATTAATTATTGTTTTCTGCAAAGCAAAGATATAAAATGTTTTTTCTTATTTCCTATCAAAAACTCAGAAGATTGTATGAATATGAAATATCTTATAGTGTAATTAACAATAAGGCAATTGCATCTAATTGAAAATCAATATCATGCAAAATGAATTGTTAATAAAGTTGTCAGTAAAAAAATTGGAAGTCAGTGTAATTAACATCAATATCCTTCTTTTCTTAAATGATTTGAAGTCTTTTTTGAACCATCATGACTCCATCCGGGTGGCTTAATGAGATAATTTACTTTCAATAAAATACCGGGTGCCTTTTTGATGTCTTGCCAAATATTATTCCATTCAAAAAAAACGACTTTTAATGGATGGTTACTTTCGATGTTCTGTGTTAATCCATATTTAATGGGCTCATTTTCATCCTCCTCAACAAATGTCCCGAAGATTCGATCCCAAATAATTAGAACCATTCCCATGTTAGAATCCAAATACTTAAGATTAGAAGCATGATGAACTCGGTGATGTGAAGGTGTTACAAAAATATACTCAATTGCAGGATGAAGCTTCCCAACCATTTCTGTATGAACCCAAAATCCATATACCTGAGTTACTGCATACATGAATACAATATCCAATGCATCAAAACCTAAAAATGCAATCGGCATAAAAAACAAAAACCGGTAAACCGGCTGAAAAACGGACGATCGAATAGCAACTGTCAAATTGAACTTTTCACTAGAATGGTGTGTGGAATGTGTTGCCCAAAATAATCGAACATGATGATCGGCAAAATGGAGCGTGTAGTAAGCTAAATCTTCCGCCAGAAACAACAGAAGCCAATAAACTATTCCTTTGTTAGAGAGTTCAAAAATCTGAAATGAATTGACCCAAATTAGAACAAACAAGGTTATTCCACGAAATAATAAATCGTTCAAGAAATTCCAACTAGTGCAAACCAAATTGATAAGTGTATCTCCCTTTGTGTATAATTTACGGTTGTAAAAATGGCTAAAAAGCAATTCTGCCACTATTAGAATTGCCATAAAGGGAACTGCATAACTCAACAATATTTTTTCCACGGTGCAATATTAAGAAAACCTAAGTATTCCTCTTACTTATTTGAAATCTAGTGCTAAATTAATTTCATTGATAAATTGTTCGGAATACTGTTTTGCGGATTCATTGTTAAGTTGTGCAATTTGAATAAACCATGGATAAAGGATCTCGAACTTTCTCATTAAATTTTCTCGATTAAAATACAAGTTGGAAGTGCGGCGTACAAAATAATCGCTCGGGTGCAAACACATTTCATGATTAATTGCGTAATGCATTTCGGCAATATCTGGCACCCACTCTTTTTCTGAAATGTCGGGCCACAATACATAGGCGATTTCAACAATGTGCTCGGCATCTTTTCCATAACGATTA
>CAXNNF010000198.1:0-3861 GCA_964203455.1 Bacteroidia bacterium | reverse complement strand
AAAAAACAGTAGGATGCAAATTATTGAAGGGAAAGTAGTTTTCATAGCTATCGGCGTCAATGGTAGTTTTTTGGGAAAGATTTTGACGTGTAAGCCCTCAAATTTAATTCTGTATATATAGGATCTATTTCGAAAAGGCTATTTCGTTTCACTATCTTCGCCGCACAATGGCAGCACTTCCAATTTTACATCTCAAATCGGGCAAAGAACGTTCACTTCAACGCTTTCATCCATGGGTTTTTTCCGGCGCCATTGAGCGCATGGAAGGAGATCCTCAAGATGGACAAGTAGTACGCGTAAAAAGTCAGCGAGGCGAAGTCTTGGGTGTTGGTCATTATCAGAAGGGTTCGATAACAGTTCGTCTGTTATTTTTTGGCGATACCCTGATTGATGATGATTTCTGGAACGAAGCTTTTGCGCGTTGTTTTGCACATCGTCGCCGAATCGGATTTCCTTCCGAAGTCACTAACATTTTCCGATTGGTTCATGCCGAAGGCGATGGTTTACCTGGTCTAATCGTAGATGTGTATGGATCGACTGCAGTAGTTCAATGTCATTCGCATGGTATGTTCGAAGCGCGTAAGAAAATTGCAGAAGCCATCGTAAATCAAAGTGCTGGAATCATCACTCAGGTATTTGATAAATCGTCGGAATCACTTGGCAAAGAAGGTGGAAACGGTTTTCTTATTGGACAATTGACTGAAGAAATACATGTGGAAAATGCACATCGTTTTGAAATAGATTTTCAAACGGGACAAAAAACCGGATTTTTCATCGATCAGCGCGACAATCGTGAATTATTAGGTCGTTATTCATTAAATAAAACAGTGTTAAATACGTTCTGTTACACGGGTGGATTCTCGGTGTATGCTTTGTCAAAAGGAGCAAATCGTGTCGATTCGATTGATAGCTCCAAGAAAGCCATCGAACTCACCAAAAAGAATGTTGAGTTAAACGGATTTCCCGAAGATTCTCACCAGGCAATTAGTGCCGATGTGCTCGAATGGTTGAAATCGAACCAAGGCGAATACGATGTGATTGTGCTCGATCCGCCTGCATTTGCAAAACATCAAGACGCTCGTCATCGGGCAGTTCAAGCATACAAACGCATCAATCGGATGGCGATGGAGCAGATTGGTCCCGATGGATTGTTGTTTACGTTTTCCTGTTCGCAAGTAGTAGATCGGGAGCTTTTTAGAAATACTGTAACTGCCGCAGCAATCGAAGCGGGTAGGGAAGTAGTCATTCTTCATCAACTTACTCAACCTGCCGATCATCCGGTGAGCATTTATCATCCTGAAGGTGAGTATTTGAAAGGTTTGGTTGTTTTGGTTAGATAAATCTTCCATGACGTTTTCCACTTCCAAATCTTCCTATTCGCACATTATGCGCTTGGCGCTTCCAATCATTATTGGAGGAATTGCCCAGAATGTAATTCTTGCAACCGATGCGTTTTTTATGGCGCGTGTTGATGAGATTTCGCTTGCTGCCGTTGGATTGGCTGGATTGTTTTACATGACTGTTTACATTCTCGGACTTGGATTTTCAACGGGTGTGCAAATTCTAATTGCACGTCGTCATGGCGAACGGAAGTATCATCAGATTGGGGAAATCTTCGACAATAGCATGTTGCTTTTGGTATCAATGTCATTGATTCTCTGGTTGGGAATGGATGTTTTGGGTCCACCAATATTGAAGTTTTTGGTGAAGTCGCCAGCTGTATTGGAAGCTGCGGTTAGCTACCTCGATAACCGAGCTTGGGGAATTACGTTTGCTATGGCGAATCTCGGTTACCGTGCATTTTTCATTGGAGTTTCGAGTGCGAAAATGATCATAGGAAGCACATTTGCAACGGCAATTGCCAACGTCATTCTCAATTATGGATTAATATTCGGGCATTGGGGATTGCCAGCTTGGGGAATTGAAGGTTCAGCAATCGCTTCCTCGCTTTCCGAAATTATTGGATTGCTATGCTTTGCCATGTATGCTTTTTTTGGGAGATTTCATCAGACGTATTCATTATTTAGAACCAGGAAATGGCAGCCCGATTTGATTCGTAACATGAGTAAAATTGCTTCTCCTGTGATGTTTCAGAATTTTCTTTCCCATGTAGGATGGTTTTTATTTTTTATCATCATAGAACAAAGCGGCGAACGTGCTTTGGCAATTTCTGTGGTGATTCGTATAATTTATATGTTTGAAATGGTGCCATTCTGGGGATTGAGTTCAGCTTCAAATACCTTGGTTTCATTCACCATTGGCGAAAATCGTTTGCAAGATGTGATTCCCCTGCTCAAAAAAATAACAATTCTGTCCTTGCTTTTTGCCTCCCCATTTATATTGGCAAACCTCCTTTTTCCAGAATTTATTTTGGGCTTGGCCATTGAGAATAAAAATGCAACAGGATTAATTACCGATTGTATTCCAACATTATATATGATTTCGGCTGCGCTTTTGTTTTTTGGACCAGCAATGACTTGGTATAGTGGAGTTTCAGGATCAGGTAATACAAAAACGGCTCTATTTATAGAAACCATTGCGATAGCCAGTTATTTGTTGGTTGCTTGGTATTTAGGTATTTATTTAAAGGCCGATGTTTTCCTTATCTGGTTAACAGAACCGTATTATTTTATTGCGTTATTTGTTTTTTCTAGAATGTATATGCAGACTGGAAAATGGAAAAATAAAATGGTATAAATGAAAATTGCTTTTTCAATACAAAAAAATTAGTTTTATTCTTAATTTCAACCAATGAAGACCGAATTTGTGTCAATTTCATAACTTCGACTTAACGTTAAAGAGTTTTATCAGCAATACATTCGCACAATAATTTAACATTTCGAGTTTCATGAGCACTGAGAAAATTAAAATCTTGTTAGTTGACGATGAACCCGATATTTTGGAGTTTATCAGTTACAATTTAGTTAAAGAAGGATTCGAAGTATTTACATGTGGAAATGGCAAAGATGCTATTCAGATGGCTCGACAAGAGCGTCCACAGATTATCATTTTGGATGTGATGATGCCCGATTTGGATGGTATTGAAACCTGCAGGGTAATCAGAGAAACACCCGAATTGAAAGATGTTTTAATTGCTTTTTTAACGGCCCGAAATGAAGATTATTCTCAGATTGCCGGCTTCGACGCAGGTGCCGACGATTACATCAACAAACCTATTAAACCTCGTGTTTTAGTTTCTCGGATTAAAGCACTTCTTCGCCGTCAAGGAAGTATAGGTGAAGAAGAAATTGTTGAAATGAACGGTTTTTTTATTGACCGAGAAAAATACCTGATTAAGAAAGATAATCAATCTATAAATCTTCCTAAAAAAGAATTTGAACTCATCTCATTGCTTGCCTCGCGACCAGGAAAAGTATTTACTCGCGAAGATATTTTGAAAAACGTTTGGGGCGATGATGTTGTTGTTGGCGATCGTACCATCGACGTTCATATTCGTAAATTGCGTGAGAAATTAGGAGATGCATATATTCGTACAATTAAAGGAGTAGGTTATAAATTTGAATTCTAAAGCAATACCCCGGTTAACATTCGCGCAAAGACTTAATACGTCAACACCACGCAGTCTTTCACTTTTTCTCGCATTTTGGTTTTCAATATGCGTAGGATTTCTTGTTGGTATTTTTGAATATATTTTCCATCGAGAACACACCATTTGGGTTCCTGTATTTGTTTTAGTATTCACTTTTGTACTGTCTTTTTTCTTATTTCAGTTTGCTGTTGAGCGTTTCATTTACCGAAAAATAAAGCTCATTTACAAGAATATCCACAACCTCAAACTGAAGAAAGGTCAGAAATTAAAATCTGTTGATCTAAACACTGACATCATTTCGGCAGTAAACA
>CAXNNF010000197.1:0-3863 GCA_964203455.1 Bacteroidia bacterium | reverse complement strand
CGATGTGTTTAAATCCGCATTGCTCAACAGAAATTAATTGATCGGCTGCTAAATCAGCACCTCCGTCGGTAGCTAGATTTAAATCAATCATATCGTCTTTAATCAAAACTGCGATAGGACGATCGGATTCTATTTTTGTACCTGCAGGTTTTGCGGGTCCTGTTTGATCGATGGCTTCACAATAATACGATTGCCCACGATTTAAATAAATTGAAAACGGAACTCCTGCTAAGTGATTTAGTATGTCAATTTTGGGAGTAATGGTAACATTTGTTGAATCGTCTGTTGCAACAATAACAAACCCACTACGAGGAGCTGGAATGTATGGACTTCCACCTAAACTTTGGTCATTTTCCCATAAAGTTTGGAAGGGAGTGTAAAATAATGTTCCGTTTGCATTCTTGCCTTTTAACGCAATTAAATCACGATTTGCAGCAGCTCCAAGCTCATAGTATGCAGTAATTGGCGCTGTTGCTCGGATAAGAATTCCCGTATTCATTACGGAATCTATTTGGGTAGTTTCGATTTGATTTATCCAAGTTGTTAAGTTGACAGTTTGAGTAGAACCTGCAGCTAAATTGACTACAATTGGAGCAAATGAAAGATTAGCGGGTTGCCAAATAGTTACTTGAGCAGGATCTACTAAAGTAGATAATACAACTTGAATTGGCCTGTCTCGGAAAGCATTTCCGTTAATTTCTCCTTGTGTTCCTTGAGTTAAATCGGGTGCAGCAAACCAAAATTCTTGATCAATCTGTGCCGACAATTGAAAACTAAAAAATGTAATTATTGAGGCAATTATTAGAGAATAACGCATTTTAAGTGGTTTGGGTTAAGTTCTATATGGAGCAATATTGAACATTTTCAATTCGAAAAAATTTATTTCGGCACTTTACTAAGATTAATTAATAAAGGTTTCAGTTTCATTTTCTAGTGTGCGAAATTCGACTTCTTTCTTGGTTTATGGTGTATTAAAATTCGTAAAAATCTTACTTGAGGTAAATTAGTCCATTTCATTTATACCAAAAATGCCATTTGTTTACCAAATTAATTTCTTCCCAGATGTTTCCAAGAGTTTAAAAGGATAAGAATGTCTTGTTTTACCTTATAATCCTTCGCATATAGTAAGTTGGCTTGTTGTATAATGGTTTGGTCAATGCGAATTTTATCGAATGGATCTAGCGGATTCAGAATACCCAGTTTTACAAAAGGCAATAAATTATTTTTGTCAGGCACGTATCCCACCCAAGTTTTTTTCCCACATAGAACACCTGCCCAATTTATTATTAGTTGCTTTCTATCAGAAATCCCAATTATCAATACTGGCAATGCAATCACTATGAGCAAAGATACAAGAACATCGAGCATGCGCTTTTTCCTTTGATTCGATGGTTTGTCAACAGCATTTAGTCCAATAGTATACAATTCACCACTGGCTAAAATTGAATTACTACCTATAATAAATAAACTCTCAGGAGGTGCAATTTTATATTCAAGTTCGGGACGATTGATAAAAGTCATCTGATTCATTATGTGTGTTGAAGACATATCGGTTCCACAAAAAATGAGTTCGTTTATTTGAAACACTTCAACCATCTCCTTAAGCCGGATATTATTGCCTGGCTTATCTTGTGTTTCATTTTCATGTAATTGCGGCGAAACAATTCCAATATAGGATGCTTTTATTCTTGATTGATTTAAAAGTGTTTCAATTCGTGAGGCTTCAGCTTCGCTTCCAACTATAATGATTCTTTTCGTTTCGTTATCCTCTGGAAAAAAACTTTTAAATCGGAAGATATTATACACCAATCTAATTCCTGTTGTTGAAACTGCTGCCCAACCTGCGCCAACCAACGTTAGAAAGCGCGAATAACGATGTTGTTCATCGAGTAATCCGTAAACAATTAAAATAATAAATGTTCCAATGGCTATTCCTTGAAGCGTTTTAATAATTTTTAAAGGCCTGTCGTATCCTCCGCTAATCCATGTAAATGCTGTCCAACAAACAATATACAATGGAACCGTAACCCACATAAACTCGTGAGGATAAAAAACACCGCTGTAAGAAGCCCAATAGCCTTTAAGGAAAAATACGCCAACAAAAATCGCAATTGCATCAGCAATGGGAAGCCATATTTTTGAAATTATTCGAGTTAGAATGGAAAGTGCAGCACGGAAATAAACAGCACATTGAATCAACAAGGTGAATAATCGTGCATTTTTTTGAGAGAAATGTTTCTTGGCGAAAATGATCATCGCTTGATAAAAAACAAATACATAATTGATACTACTCTTTTTAGTACTCTCGCCGCGATAATGGATAACCCGTGTTTTGGGGTGATAATAGATTTTAAATCCTGCTAATTGAATACGGTAACTTAAATCGATATCTTCTCCATACATAAAGAATGTTTCGTCAAGTAAGCCCGCTTTATCTAAAGCAGTTTTACGCATAAACATATAAGCTCCTGACAAAATTTCAATCTCGTTCGTTTCCTCTTTATCTAAATACCCTAAATGATATTTGCCAAATGTGCGCGATTTCGGAAATAATTTTGAAAGACCAAAGATCTTATAGAAAGCAACCGATGGAGTAGGTAAGCCTCGTTTCGATTCAGGTAAATAGTTTCCTTTACCATCTATCAATTTAACTCCTAAAGCACCAGCATCCTGATGTAAATCCATAAATTGGATGCATGTTGAAAATGTATCTTCTTCAACTATAGTATCGGGATTTAACAACAAAATATATTCTCCGGAAGCAATGCGAATTGCCTGGTTGTTTGCTTTGCTAAATCCTGTGTTTTCTTTATTCGCAATTAACTTAACCTCTGAAAATTTCGATTGAATCATCTCCACTGATCCATCCACTGAATTGTTATCCACCACATAGATTTCACCTTCAATTCCTGCAAGCGCCTTTTTAACCGATAGAATACATTGTTCTAAAAAGTGCTTTACATTATAATTAACAATGATGATGGATAATTTCATTTCAACAATCAAGGAATATGCATGTACTTATGCGTTTGCAATGAGATTTTCCATTGCGGATTCATTTTTACAAACTCCACTATTTCAGGCATTAATATCGAAGCCTTACTCCATTCAGGTTGAAGATACTGAAGGCAATGGCTTTTTAGAAATGATGTATGTTCCTCGGCCCAATCAAAATCCTGTTTATTAAAAACGATCACTTTCAATTCGTCGGCTATGGCAAGCATATCTTTTCTTGGACTTTTAAATTTCTTGGGTGAAACGCAAATCCAATCAAAAGAACCACTCACAGGATACGCACCCGATGTTTCTAAGAAGATACGAATGCCCTGTTCATGAAGCATCGAACACAAGGGTTCGAGGTTGTACAACAAGGGTTCTCCGCCAGTAATAACAACAGCTTTCGCAGGAAATGAACTTGCTTTGTCAACGATATCACGGATTGGAGTTAATGGATGTAAAGACGCATCCCAGGACTCTTTCACATCACACCAATGGCAGCCCACATCACATCCGCCAAGTCGAATAAAATAAGCAGCTTGGCCAGTGTTAAATCCTTCACCTTGAATGGTGTAGAATTCTTCCATCAATGGAAGATGTTCACCAGAATCGAGCAATTGTTGCTGAACTTCGGTTAACTTACCCATTAGGATTGAATATTATTTCTGCGTTTATATGCCTCTAATGTATTTTGCATCAATGCAGCAATGGTCATGGCTCCAACTCCTCCGGGAACAGGTGTAATCCATGCGCATTTAGGAGCAACCTCTTCAAAATCAACATCGCCACAAATTTTATAGCCTTTTGGGTTGGAAGAATCTTCAACACGGGTAATGCCTACATCTATTACAACAGCGCCATCTTTT
>CAXNNF010000196.1:0-3891 GCA_964203455.1 Bacteroidia bacterium | reverse complement strand
AATTGAAACGTTGGTCGGTGGGTCTTGGAATATAACCAGGCTCAACGCGTTGCGAATCGACTACTGTTTTATTCGTTGTAATTCCCGGTACTATCGTTTCACCATCACTGTTATAGCGAATATAGTAGTAATCATCACGAAGGTCTTCTTGGGTTTTCATGATGCTCATACTCGCCCAACTTTGTACCCCTTTCACAAACTCACCATTCACTTTCATATCGATACCTGCAGCATAACCATCGCTCAAATTATCGGCATAGTAACGAACGCGCACATTGTCGATTTCATAAGGAACTAAGTTCTTCAGGATTTTGTAATATCCTTCTGCATAAAAACCAAAAGGTCGGCCCCATGCTTTGAAAGTGAAATCGGCCCCGGTTATAAAATGCCAACTTTCCTGTGCTTTTAAGTTTGTGTTGATTGTTCCATCAAATCCACGCAATTCTCTGTAAAACGGTGGTTGCGCATAATGTCCAGCGGCCATGCGGAATGTGATGTCGCGTTTCCAGCTCAATGGACTAAACGAGAATACCACACGCGGACTCACCAAAGTTTGTCCGTTGACAGTCCAATGATTTGCACGAATACCGCCAGTAATAGCAAAGTCGATTGAATCGGAACGCCAATGGAAATTATCTTGGAAGTATCCTTGATAACGCATGGAGTTGAGTGTTGTATCAGATTTCAGATAGGAGTTGATAGCGAGTGTTTCGGGGCCTTGCAAAGAATCAATATTTTGACTAATCGGCATCGAATAACCAGCCGAATCGATCATGCGCCATTCTTTCAAATCATCGTTTATGACTTCACTTTGAGCACGGGCGCCCCATTGAAAATAATGTTGGTCTTTTTCGAGATACCCTTTGTGTTCGATATTGGCAACGACGTAGTTTAATTCATTGCGGATAAACGTTTGATACGCGCCAATTCCGCGGTTAAAAGCAACATCACCAAAGTCGGCGCTGCCTAAATCACGTTCTAATTCATTAATGTAATATTCACCCGACACATCCGATTTTTCTGTTTCAGATGAGTTAAATAAGGAACTGATGATTTTGAGTTTCAATTTACGTGTTGGTCGCCAGGTTGAGGTAACTGCTCCCATGGAAGTCGCAAATCGACTTTGTTCTTTTCCATCAAAATACACTTTAAATTGGAGAGCCTGGTTGATAGTTCCGAATTCGGTGGTTTGGGTTTGAGGAAAAACTCGGTAATTATTAACTGCGTAATTCCCTAAAAAATCGATGTCCCATTCATCGCTAATATTAAAAAGAACATAACCCTGTACATCGGTAAACGCGGGACGGTATTGTCCTTGAACATCTAGACTGTTTAATAAATATTGCGTTGTTCTATATCGTGCTCCTATCATTCCAGAAAGTCGGTAGTTTTTAGTAGCACCCTCAAGCTGAAGATTTCCACCTAAAATACTTGCCGATGTGGAACCTCCAAACGCTTTGGGACGCTTGTATGTTATATCCAACACAGACGACATTTTATCACCATACTTAGCTTCGAAGCCTCCGGCAGAAAATCGGAGATTCTCCACCATGGAAGGATTTGCAAAGCTTAATCCTTCTTGCTGTCCTGCCCGAACTAAAAACGGACGATATATTTCAACATCGTTTACATACACAAGGTTTTCATCGTAATTACCACCACGAACTGAGTATTGAGAACTTAATTCATTGTTTGAGTAAACACCTGGTAAGGTCTTCAAAGTCATGGCGATGGCATCGCCAGGACCTGTCAAGGAACTAACTATTAAAGGGTCTAATCGTTGCAAACCAGTCTCTCTATCTCCTTTCGAGATAACTTCAAATTCGGAAATATCTTGGATTTTTTTACTCAGATAATGATCAAGTATTTTAATTTCATTCAGATTTAATCGTAGCGGTAGGGTGTCTGATTCGAAGCCCGTAAAGTAAAAAACAAGATTCAATTGTTGATTGGCAGGAACCGTAATTTTAAAACGTCCTTCTGAGTCAGATGTAACAGCATTACTTATATCGCCGATTCTAAAAATAGCAACCCCTGCAATTAAATTGCCTTGTTCGCCGGTTACACGCCCCGAAATTGTTGCTGTCTGAGCAAAAGAAAGCGATGTAAATAAAATCAAAAGTATGGGAAGAAGTTGATGAAAATTCCTCATTCCCGATTTTATATATCTTTGAAAATTCACGCAGGTTATCAATTACTTTTCTTTTTAAAATCCCCTTTTTTCCATGCTTCAACAAACTTAGCCCAAGCAATTGGGTTAAGTAAATTGTTCATTGGAATTTTTCCAGCTGTATACAAACGGGTATTAAAATTCGACATACTGTTTCTGAAATTCATGGAGGCATCCATTGGCATATTGATGGCCATATCGGAAATTTTTTCTTGCGCTAAATTTTTTCTTGCACGTTCAACATCATCATCAGGAACAGGCGCAGTTAAAAAGTACTCGTAAATTTGTTCTCGAGTGGGCCAAGCATAAATAACGGTGGTAGCCAATTCGAAGGTATCTCTATTTAAAACTTGGATAATTGAATAACGTGATTCAGGTAAATTGCTTGGAATGATGTATGATGCTTTTTTGAAACCTAAACTGCTAAATTCAACGGTATCATTTTCTTGTGCCACAAATGAGAAAAATCCATAATAGTCACTCACTGTTCCTCTGTATGTTCCTTTGGTGATAATGTTCGAATAAGGAACTGGTTGTAAACTATCGCCACTAACGACCACTCCCGAAAACTGAACCACTTTTCTAGCAGGTGCTTGAGCATCAAGATTATTGAAAAAAAATGTTAGTGAAATTAATGAAAGAAAAAATTTAAACATAGATTGCTTGCTGCATGGCGAAAGTACAATAAAACGTTTTATCTGAGATGTATTGTGTTGTGTTCAAAATTAAATATGAATGAATCTTCATTTGAACGAAAAATACTATGTTCGCTTTATGATGAATCGAAAGGGCTTTCGGAAAATAGTTATCGTTTTAGGGAGTGTTCTGATTGTTGCATTATTGATGTATGTTTTTCGCCGTCCCGTTATGCGTGTGTTTGGCAATTACCTTATTAAAGAGGATAAATTAAGTCGATGCGATGCCTTATTTGTTTTGAGTGGAAATCCCAAAGATCGTGCTTTAGAATCGGCACGTTTGTTAAAAGCAGGATTTGCACCCAAGGTTGTTTGTACAGGAGAATCGGTTCACCGCATTTTATTGGTTGTTGGCGATAGTACGGACGAAGCCGGTTTGAGTAGAATGGAACTTCTTGCTGCGGGCATTCCGGAAAATCAAATTGAAGTACTGCACATTGGAACGAGCACGCGCGAAGAGAGTGAAGCCATTTTAGCGTATTGTAAAATAAAAGGCCTCAAGAAAATCATGGTTGTTTCGGATAAGTTTCATACCAACCGTATCGATTACGCTTTTCGGGATGTGTTTGAAGATGCAGGAATTCAGCTTGTTTTGAGAGGAAGTCCAAGCAATGCGTATTCAGAAAGTAACTGGTGGGCAAACGAAGAAGGACTGATTATGGTCAACAATGAATATATTAAGTTGCTTTATTATTATGTCAAGCATTAATTAATAACTGAGTTTTCTCCTATTTTCAACCAGATAGCAATCGGATCTACAACATCAGCACATCTCCCGATAGCTATCGGGATTATCAGCATATCAGCACATCAAAATTATCAGCACATCAAAATAATCTTCAAATTTTCAAATCATCAAATTTTCAAATCTTCATCCTATCTTCGTTTTGTGAATAACAAACAACTTTTCAGCTTGATTTTGCTTGCAGTTTTCTGCCTGCGATTTCTGTCTGCGTTTGAATTTCACGACCATAGAACAGATTCAGAGCGCTGTATTCAAGATCATGCCGATCACCGTCACCATTT